>CABSAB010000362.1 GCA_902475515.1 uncultured Eubacteriales bacterium
TGTACCGCGTTTTCTTGACGCCGCCCAGGCCATGAAGAACAAGGTGGTGTCCATTGACCGGAATTCCGCCAAGATCGCCGAGGGACGGGTGTTCATTGCGGACCTGATCGGCCTGCCGGTGTTTGCGGACGGACAGGAGATCGGCACCCTGCGGGATGTCTACACAGGCCCTGCCAACGATGTGTACATGGTAAAAGGGGAGCGGGAGTACATGATCCCTGCCGTGTCGGAGTTCCTGGAGGATGTGAACGTGGATGAGGGCTACATCAAGGTGCGGCTGCTGAAAGGAATGGCGCTGGATGAGAGTTGACGTGCTGACGCTGTTCCCGGACACCATGAACGCCATCTTTCAGGAGAGCATTCTGGGCCGGGCACAGAAAAAGGGCGTGCTGACCCTCCTGGCCCATCAGATCCGGGACTATACCACCAACCGTCAGAACCAGGTGGACGACTATCCCTACGGCGGCGGCCAGGGAGCCATTATGCAGGCGGACCCGCTGTACCGCTGCTGGACGGCAGTGCAGGACGACATCGGCGGCCATGCGCACACCATCTATATGTCCCCCTGCGGCAAGACCTTCACCGAGGAGGACGCCAAGCGCCTTTCTCAGATGGAAAATCTGATTTTGGTCTGCGGCCACTACGAGGGCATCGATCAGCGGTTTATCGACGAGTGCGTGGACGAGGAGATCTCCCTGGGGGATTTTGTCCTCACCGGGGGCGAGCTGGCGGCCATGGCGGTGACGGACGCGGTATGCCGGCTGGTGCCGGGGGTTCTCAGCGAGGCGGCCTGCTACGAGGACGAGAGCCACTGGAACGGGCTTTTGGAATATCCCCAATACTCCCGGCCGGAGGTCTGGCATGGAATGGCCGTGCCGAAGGTTTTGCTGTCGGGGAACCACCAAATGGTGGACCGGTGGCGGTTGAAGCAGTCGGTGTTCCGCACCCGGGAGCGGCGGCCGGATCTGGCGGCACACATTGAGCTGCCCCATAAGACCCGGGCGGAGAAGAAATTTATTGCGGAATTAGAAGCGGAATGGGAGGAATACCGGCATGAACGAGGCATTAAAGACCCTGAAGACCTGGGTTGACGGGTCGGACAATATTGTATTTTTCGGCGGAGCGGGCGTGTCCACGGAGAGCGGCATCAAGGACTTCCGCAGCGTGGACGGGCTGTATCACATGAAGTTCGACTATCCCCCGGAGACTATGCTCTCCCACAGCTTTTATGAGAGCCACACAGAGGAGTTTTATGACTTCTACCGGAAGCAGCTGATGCCCCCGGAGGATATTGCGCCCAATGCGGCCCATTTGAAGCTGGCGGAGTGGGAAAAGGCCGGAAAACTCCGGGCCGTGGTGACCCAGAATGTGGACGGCCTCCACGAGAAGGCCGGAAGCAAGCGTATTTACAATCTCCATGGGTCCATCTATCAAAACCGCTGTACCCGCTGCGGCAAGCGCTTCGACGGGCTGGAGGGCGCACGGGTCATTCGCTGCGGGGAGGGCATTCCCCGGTGCGGTTGCGGCGGGATCATCAAGCCGGACGTGGTGCTCTATGAGGAGGGGCTGGACCAGGACACCATCGAGGGTGCGGTCCGGGCCATCTCCCAGGCGGAGGTGCTGATCGTGGGCGGCACGTCCCTGACGGTGTACCCTGCCTCGGGGCTGATCCGGTATTACCGGGGGAATAAGCTGGTGCTCATCAACCGGGACGAGACCAGCTACGATTCCGTGGCGAACCTGGTGATCCATGAGGCCATTGGGAAGGTGTTTTCGGAGCTTTGAGATAAGCAGCAGCACAGAAACTCGTGGTTGACAAACGCTGGGAAGCATGGTATCATGGGGAAAATTTTCAAGGAGGTGCGGCATATGTACAAGGTGTTTGAAATTGCATATAGCCGCTCTCTGCCTACGCAGCCCGACCATCGATTTTGGTTGGGCCGTAGGCTTATACCCATTTTGCAGGGGATATAGTATATAGGTTTATATTATGTCAACTACAGCGGTATAGGCTTTTATGGCCTGTACCGCTGTTTTTGTATATTTTTTGAGGAGGGAAGTAGGAATGAAGAACAGTAAGCTAAGACAATTTTATGAGAACTATGATGAAGATGGGTGTTTGCTGAATCCGTGGGGACGGGTGGAGTATGAAACGACCATGCACTACATTAAACGGTACCTGAAGCCAAAGGGCAAGGTGTTGGAGGTCGGCGCGGCGACAGGGCGGTATTCCATAACGCTGGCAGCAGAGGGCTATGACGTGACGGCGGTGGAGCTGGTACCCCACAATCTGGAGATTTTAAGGTCCAAAATCACGGAGGATATGATGATCCGTGCCGTGCAGGGAAACGCGTTGGACCTTTCCGAGCTGGACAGCGAGACCTTTGATCTGACGCTGGTGCTGGGGCCCCTGTATCATCTGCACACAGAGGCGGAAAAAAAGCAGGCCGTTTCCGAGGCACTGCGGGTGACGAAACAGGGCGGCGTTGTGATTGCCGCATATACCATTGCAGAGGCCACCATCATCGAATACGTGTTTAAGCGGGGGCTGCTTTGGAAGACCGTGGAAAAGGGCCTGATGGATCCGGAGACCTTTGAGGCATGCAAAGACCCTTCGGATGTGCTTCCTCCGTTCCTCTTGATCAGAGTTTTTTGAAAACGTCCAGGCTGTGA
>CABSAB010000363.1 GCA_902475515.1 uncultured Eubacteriales bacterium
GTACAGGTCCGGCATCACATCGCGGCTCAGGCGCTGCTATGGCAATCTGAACGTAAAGCTGGGCGGCGCTTACGCAGGCATGTCCGATGCCCGGGACGGAGCTACCCATCACGCCCTGGAGGACATCGCCATACTGCGCAGTCTTCCCAACATGAAGATCCTCAGCGTCTGTGACGCCTCCGAGACCCGCTGGGCTACAGAATACGCCGCCAAATGCGACGGTCCCTGCTACATCCGCCTGAGCCGCGATGTGATGCCGGACCTGTACCCAGAGGGACACACCTTTACCTTCGGCAAAGCTGAGACCGTCCGGGAGGGCACCGACGCCACTGTCATCGCCACGGGCCTGATGGTCCACAACGCCCTGGCCGCTGCCGAGGCACTTTCCCGGGAGGGCATCTCCGTCCAGGTGCTGGATATGCACACCATCAAGCCCATCGACACCATTGCGGTGCTGCGGGCTGCGGATATGGGCCCTGTGATCACCGCCGAGGAGCACAATATTATCGGCGGTCTGGGCAGCGCCGTGGCGGAAATCATGGCCAGCGCCGCCTGCTCCCATTCCCTCACCCGGGTGGGCCTCCAGGATACCTTCAGTGAGACCGGCGATTATGCGTCCTTGCAGAAGAAATACGGCATTGACCCGGATTCCATCGCGGACGCTGTGAAAAGGAGCCTGAAAAAATGAAAGTTGCAAAGCTGACAGCACCCTATCAATTTGAAATGCAGGAGGCCCCCATTCCGGAGCCGGGTCCCGATGAGGTGGTGCTGAAAAACATCTATCTGGGGGTCTGCACCTCCGACCTGCAAATCTATCACGGCAAGCACGCCTACGCTGCCATGCCTGTGACCATGGGCCACGAGGAGGCCGGTGTGGTTTACAAGGTGGGAGCCAATGTGAAGGACTACAAGCCCGGAGACCGGGTCATCCTGCAGCCCCAGCGGTTCTGCGGGGAATGCTATCCCTGCAAGACCGGGCATTTCAATGTCTGCGAGAGCCTCAGCGTCATCGGCGTCCATGAGGACGGCTGCGCCTGCGAATATACGGCTGTCCCCGCCTGGAATCTCCACCGGGTGCCCGACAATGTCTCCCTCCGGGAGGCGGCGCTGATCGAGCCTATCGCCGTGGGCTTCGGCGTGGTGCGTCGGGTCCGTGAGGTGGCGGATATCGCCGGAAAAAAGGTCTGCGTAGTAGGCGCCGGCACCATCGGCAATCTGGTGGCCCAGGCCTTCAAGTGTATGGGCTCCGGCCCTGTGCTGATCACCGATATCATCCCCGAGAAGCTGGAGCTAGCCAAAAAATGCGGCATCGACTATGCCGAGAACACCAAGGAGCAATCCTTAGCCGCGGCCATTGAGAAGTGCTTCGGCTCCGACAAGGCGGATATCATCGTGGACAGTGCCGCAACACCCTTTGTGTTTCAGTCCATTATGGACGCCGCCAGAAAGGCTTCCATCGTGGTCCTCAGTGGCAACTATAAGGAGCCTGTGCAGCTGGACGTGACCCAGATCCAGCGCCGGGAAATCACCGTGCTGGGACACATGATGTACATTCGGCAGGAATTTGCCGACGGCCTTGCCCACCTGGCGGACGGCACCCTCCATACCGAGGGGCTCATTACCCAGGAGTGGACGCTGGATCAATATGCGGAGGCATTCCAATTTATTGACGACCATCCCGCCGATGTGATGAAGATGATCGTAAAGATCGGAGAAGAATAATTGCAAAAGGGCGGCAGATACGAACCTGCCGCCCTTTTTTGACCTTGGGGTGATACCATGAAAACTGTAACTGATTTGATCAAGCACACACCCATTCCAAAGATGGTCCGGGTGCGGCAGAACTTTGACCGGACCTGCATCCCAGACGAGCAGATCCCGGCGGTGCTTCTTGGTGAATTGCAAAAGCTTGCCGCGGATATCCGCCCCGGCATGAAGATCGCCATTACCTGCGGCAGCCGGGGTATCCACTGCTATGCGCTGATGGCGAAAACCATTGTAGACTTTGTAAAGGGCCGGGGTGCCGAGCCGTTTATCGTAGCGGCCATGGGCTCTCACGGCGGTGCCACCGCTGAGGGCCAGCGGCAGATTTTGGAAGACTACGGCATTACCGAGGAGCAGGTGGGCTGCCCGGTGAAATGCGACATGGACACCGTAGAGATCGGACGCTCTCCCGTACGGGGAAATAGCGTCCGCATCGACAAAAATGCCGCCCAGGCGGACGGCATTCTGCTCTTTAACCGTATCAAACCTCACACCTCCTTCCGTGGAAAATACGAAAGCGGTCTCATGAAGATGATGGCCATTGGCCTCGGAAAGCAGCACGGTGCGGGGGACATCCACGGCCAAAGTCCTGCCATTATGCACGAGCTGGTGGAGGAATATGGCCTGACCATCCTGAAAAACTGCAAGGTTCTGGGAGGCATTGCCGTCATTGAAAACGCCTATGACGACACCTGGAAGATCGCCGGGCTCATGCCGGAGGAGATCATCACCCAGGAGCCGAAGCTCAAAGAGGAATCCTACGGAACTATCGCCCGGCTCCCCTTTGAGAAGTGTGACGTGCTGGTGGTGGACCAGATCGGCAAAAACATCTCCGGCGACGGGGGCAGCAGCACAAGGCCAGCTGCAATGCCTCCCGGTCGTTGTCCATGATCAT
>CABSAB010000364.1 GCA_902475515.1 uncultured Eubacteriales bacterium
GGGCAGGTCCATCCGGTTTGTTTCGCCCGGCCTCCCACGCTTCGACAGTCTTTTTTGATACCCCCATGATGCTGGCAAAAACCACCTGAGTTGCTCCAATGTCGTTGCGGATCTTCTTGATATCCGTTGCTTCATATTCCTTCAGAGGTAAAACAGTCATTCAGGTTCCTCCCATAACAGGAACGCTGTCCATATAACAGCTATCAGGGCAGAGGTCTACTTTATTCTCCCAGACCTCGTTGCTGTCTACATTTGGGTCGATGTCCCAGGAAACACAGCAGCAGTCATCCAGATACACTCTCTTAAAGTTTGTAAGCTCTCTGAATGGCGCAAAGACAGTACCGATCTCCAACATCGGCTTGCAGTCCAGCACTCTTACTTCTCCGTTATCAAATTTCAAATTCAAAGAGAAGTCGTCGTTCGCAACCACCGAAATGATGCGTTTTCTCCCGCTTGCAAAATACTCCGCAGTCCTGCGGTCAAGCCCCTTGTCAAGATAGCTTTGCACTTTCTTTCCGAAATCGGCGTTTTGATAGGCGACGCCACCGGCAACATACATCAAAATCTCCTCCTTACCGCAAGGGTTCAATGGCAAACAACTCCTGCTGCTTTTCTGCGAGGTTCCAGTTTTCAATCAGCTCCTCCTGGTGAAACGCAGCCCAGCCAAGGAGCATTTTTAACTGCTTGCTGGGAATCCCACCCTCGATCACTTCAAGATCACGGATGGAAACAACCACTTCTTCACCGCCGTATTTCGCATGGAAATGAGGCGGCTGGTGCTCCCGCCAGTTGATATAGATTTTAATGCCACGAAACATGCAGATAGTCGGCACATAGGTTCACCCTTTCTTTGAGGCTCGTTTTCTTTATCTTACCCTATTTAATAGGGTTTGTCAATAGAGCGGCAAAAAAAGCCGAGGGCATTACTACCCTCGACTCCTTGCATATCAATCTTCGCTTGTCAAGGTTCAGATGTTGTTTGCTTCCCTCACAGCGGTCAGGACATCGACGATGCGGCACTCGGCGGTGTAGTTGTCCAGGCACTCGGTAGCTTTCTTCACCATGTCCCAAACGGCATAGAAAGCATATGCTCCCCGCTCTGCCTTCTCCTTCTCCTCCGGGAGAAAGTCAAAGTCCATGTACAATGCTTCAATGGATGCCAGCAGAGCGTCAGCCTTTTCCAGCTCGAACATGGCGTTATTCAGATTTTTGTTCATAGTGGTGCTCCTTTGTAATGGTGTCGATGCCCACACAACGGAGGATACCTGTACAGCGACGATACAATGGCCGAAAAGGACTTCATCGTCGAGAAGCAGCGGATCATAACTGCCATCGAGGAGATTGACCGGAAGCTGGCGGAGATCAAGGACGATGACACCGAAGGCCCGCTGGCTGACGAGGAGTTCATCGAAAAGGCGAGCTACTTCATCATGGTCTCCAAGCTGCTGGAGGACAGATTCGTGGACTACGAGAAGTATATCCGCCAGATAGATCCCAGCATCCCCCGTTCCTTTGTCAAGAGTGTGACCGAATCCATCTCCGTTACAGAGGGACGGGTCACGGCGATCACATTCAAAAATGGGATGACGCACACATTCACCTACAAGGAATAAAGAAAGCCCAGGGCCATGCACGGCTCTGGGCTTTTATACGGCGATATACGGTTGAATCTGCATACAGATTTTGTGTAATTTCATACACATCGGTTAATGAGTGTAAACAGGATCCCTTGATTTTGGCGAGTTCTGTACTGGACAAGGAATGCCGGGAGGGGCAAAAATGCTTGATTTTCAAGGCATTTTTTGCTTCTCCGTACATTTTGGGCATCCTTTAACCAATATACATCGCATCCCCGAAGCTAAAGAACCGGTACCGCTCCCGGACCGCCTCCCTGTAGGCGGTCAAGACGTGCTCCCGGCCTGCAAAGGCGGAGACCAGCATCACAAGGGTGCTCTCCGGCAGGTGAAAATTGGTGATGAGAGCGTCCATGGCCCGGAAGCGGTAGCCGGGATAGATGAAGATGTCCGTCCACTTGCTCCCTGGACAGAAGCTGCCGTCCTCCCCCACCAGAGACTCCAGGGTCCGGCAGGAGGTGGTGCCCACGCAGACAATCCGGCCCCCCCGCTGCCTGGTTGCATTCAGCAGGTCCGCCGTCTCCTGAGAGAGCATACACAGCTCGCTGTGCATATGGTGCTCCGTCACCTCCTCCGCCTTCACCGGCCGGAAGGTGCCCAGACCCACATGGAGGGTGACAAAGGCCTCGCTGATTCCCTTCTGCCGGATTCTATCCAGCAGCTCCCGGGTGAAGTGCAGTCCCGCTGTGGGGGCCGCTGCCGAACCCAGGGACCGGGAGTACACCGTCTGGTAGCGCTCCTGGTCCTGGAGCTCCTCCTGAATATACGGCGGCAGCGGCATTTTACCCAGGCGCTCCAGAATCTCCAGAAAAATTCCCTGATAATGAAACTGCACCACCCGGTTTCCGTCCTCCTGCACCTGGGTCACCGTGGCGGTGAGGGCTCCATCTCCGAAGCTCACCGCCTGGCCCTGCTGCATTTTCCGGCCCGGCTTCACCAGGCACTCCCAGGCTCCGCCTCCCAGATCCCGCAACAACAGGACCTCCACAGCCCCGCCTGTGGGCCGCTG
>CABSAB010000365.1 GCA_902475515.1 uncultured Eubacteriales bacterium
CATGACCCCTGCCACGGCGAGGGCTGGATCGAGATTTTGGGTGCGGGCATGGTCCATCCCAAGGTTCTCTCCGGCTGCGGCATTGACCCGGAGGTCTATTCCGGCTTCGCCTTCGGCTGCGGCGTGGAGCGCATGACCATGAACCGCTTTGCCATCAACGACCTGCGTCTGATCTTCGAAAACGACGTGCGGTTCCTGGAGCAGTTCTGAGAAAGGAGTGGATGAAACATGAATATTTCAAGAAAATGGCTGAATGAGTATGTAAAAATAGATGTATCCGACCACGAGTTCGACGCCGCCATGACCATGTCCGGCACCAAGGTGGAGACCACCGAGGTCCTCTCCGCCGAGATCAAAAACGTCGTGGTAGGCAAGGTCCTGGAGATCGTCCGCCACGAGAATTCCGACCATATGTGGATCTGCCAGGTGGATGTGGGCGAAGGCGAGCCCGTCCAGATCGTCACCGGCGCCCAGAACGTGAAGCAGGACGACCTGGTCCCCGTGGCCAAACACAATTCCTACCTCCCCGGCGGCGTGCATATCACCAAGGGAAAGCTCCGGGGCGAAAAATCCAACGGCATGCTCTGCTCCCTGAAAGAGCTGGGCCTTACGGTGAACGACTTCCCCTACGCCATCGAGGATGGCATCTTCATCATCGAGGAGCCCGATGCCGCCGTGGGCCAGGATATCAACACCCTCATCGGCACCGACGATTCCGTCGTGGAGTTTGAGATCACCAATAACCGCACCGACTGCTATTCCATCATCGGCATCGCCCGGGAGGCCGCCGCTACCTTCGATAAACCCCTCACCCTCCACGAGCCGGAGGTCAAGGGCAGCGACGCAGGCTCCATGTTCGACCTGCTGGATGTAGCGGTGGAGGACCCGGACCTCTGCCCCCGCTATACTGCCCGTATGGTCAAGAACGTCAAGATCGGCCCCTCCCCCCGTTGGCTCCGCCAGCGGCTCCATGCCCTGGGCGTCCGTCCCATCAATAATATCGTGGATATCACCAATTACGTCATGCTGGAGTACGGCCAGCCCATGCACGCCTTTGACTACGGCTATGTTGGCAACGGCAAGATCATCGTCCGCCGGGCCAAGGCGGGAGAAACCCTCACCACTCTGGACGGAAACGAACACACCCTCACCGATAAAATGCTGGTCATTGCCGACGAGAACAAGGCCATCGGCCTGGCGGGCATCATGGGCGGCATGAACTCCGAAATTCTCGATACTACCACCACCGTGGTTTTTGAGAGCGCCAACTTTAACGGCACCTGCATCCGCCAGACTGCCAACGCCCTGGGCATGCGCACCGACGCCTCCACCAAATACGAAAAGAACCTGAACCCCCTTTCCACCTACCCCGCCGTCCAGCGGGCCTGCGAGCTGGTGGAGCTGCTGGGGGCCGGTGATGTGATGGACGGGGTCATTGACGTTTTGAATTACGTCCCCCAGCCCGTCACCGTGGACTTCGACCCGGAGCGGATCAACCGCCACCTGGGCACCGACCTCTCCCGGCAGGCCATGGAAGGGTATCTTTCCCGTCTGGGCTTCACCGTGGAGGGGAATACGCTCCACGTCCCCGACTGGCGTACCGACATCCACCATATGGCCGACGTGGCCGAGGAGGTGGCCCGGATCTACGGCTATAACGAGATCCCCACCACCATGTTTAAGGGCGCCACAGCCCAAGGCGGCTATACGGACCAGCAGAAGAAGCAGAACCTCGCCGGCAGCGTCTGCCGGGGCATGGGCTACAGCGAGATCCTGACGTATTCCTTCGGCAGTCCCACCATGTTCGATCAGATCCGCGTCCCCGCGGACAGCCCCCTGCGCAATACGGTCCGCATCCTCAACCCTCTGGGCGAGGATACCTCCGTCATGCGCACCACCACCCTCCCCTCTATGCTGGAGACCCTCTCCCGGAACAACGCCTACCGCAACAAGGCTGCCAAGCTCTATGAAATTGCCAAGGTCTATCTCCCTGTAGCCGGCGAGGACCTCCCCCGGGAGGACCTGATCCTCACCCTGGGCACCTACGGTGCAAACGAGAACTTTTTCACCATGAAGGGCGAGATCGAGACCGTCCTCCGGGCGCTGAACGCCGGCAAGGCCGTCTATACCGCCGTGAAGGATAACCCCTCCTACCACCCCGGCCGCTGTGCCCGGCTGATGGTGGGGGATACGGTCATCGGCGTCTTTGGCCAGATCCACCCCCAGGTCTCCGCGAACTACGGCCTCGACGGCGAGGTCTACTGCGCCGAACTGAATTTCACCACTCTTCTGAACTGCCTGGCGCCCGAAAGCCTGTATACGCCGCTGCCCCGGTTCCCCTCTGTGGAGCGGGATATCGCCGTGGTCTGCGATGACGGCCTCACCGCCGCCGAGGCAGAGGCCTGCATTGAAAGTGCCGGCGGAAAGCTCCTGCGCAAGGTTTCCCTGTTCGACGTCTACCGGGGCAAGGGCATCCCCGAGGGCAAGAAATCCCTCGCCTTCTCCCTGACCCTCCGTGCGGACGACCGCACCCTCACCGACGCCGACTCCGATGCCGTCATCCAGGCCATCCTGGAAAAGCTGGAGACCTCCCTGGGCGCCGTGCTTCGTTAAATCAGAAAGGACCG
>CABSAB010000366.1 GCA_902475515.1 uncultured Eubacteriales bacterium
TCTGCTACTTACTCCAAGTATCTCCGGGAGCCGATCATCACCATGCGGGGGGACCGTTATGTGGTGCCCGTGCGCAGTGAGCATAAAAATGCGATTCCCGGCATGGTCCACGATGTTTCCTCCAGTGGAGGAACATTCTTTATTGAGCCGATGCAGGCCGTGCAGGCCAATAACGAGCTTCGGGAGCTGCTTATTCAGGAAAAAAAGGAGATCGAGCGCATTCTGGCGGAGCTTTCTGCCGAGGTAGCGGCCCATCGTGAGACCATTGCCACAGATTATGACACGCTGGTGGCGCTGGATGTGATCTTTGCCAAGGCACGGCTCAGCTACAGCATGAAAGCAATGGAACCAGCGGTGAACGATGCGGGAAAGACCCTGCTGAACCGGGCCAGGCATCCGCTTATCGATAAAGCATCTGTAGTACCCATTACTGTGCGCCTGGGGGATGATTTTGATACCCTGGTCATTACCGGCCCTAATACCGGCGGCAAGACAGTCACGTTAAAAACGCTGGGCCTGCTTACGCTGATGGCTGAGTGCGGGCTGCATATTCCCGCATCAGACGGCAGCATGATCTCCACCTATGAGACAGTCCTGGCGGATATTGGAGACGAGCAGAGCATTGAGCAGTCCCTGTCCACGTTTTCGTCCCATATGAAGAATATTGTGGAGATCACCGAAAGCTGCGACAGCAGGACTATGGTTTTGTTTGATGAGCTTGGTGCCGGAACAGACCCGGCGGAGGGAGCTGCGGTAGCGGTGATCGAGTTCTGCCGAAAGCTGGGGGCCAAAGTGGCGGCCACGACGCACTATGGCGAGATGAAGCTCTATGCCATGCGTACCGAAGGTGTCATAAATGCTTCCTGTGAGTTTGATGTGGAGACCCTGCGGCCGACGTACCGGCTGCTTATTGGCATTCCCGGAAAGTCCAACGCTTTTGCTATCTCTCAGCGGTTGGGGCTTAGTTCCCTGATCATTGATGACGCCAGAAGCTTGGTCAGCGAGAACGATGTAAACTTTGAGGATGTACTGTCCCAGCTGGAGGCCCAGCGTCAGGCGATGGAGCAGGCCCGGATCGAGGCGGAGCGGCTCAAGGTGCAGATCGAGCAGACGAAAAAGCAGTCTGACGAATATTATCAGGAGATCAAACAGGAACGGGACAAGGCGGTCTCCAAGGCGCGCAAGGAAGCGCAGATGATCATCGACGACGCCCGGCGGTCTGTGAATCTTGCCATGGACGAGATCAAGCAGATGAAGAAACAGCTCAAGGACGCAGGTGCGGTGGAGGATTTCAACCAGCGCCAGGCGGAGCTGCGGCGAAATCTCAATACGGCGGAGGATAAGCTGTCTGCAGGCAAAGCGCCGGAGGTGAAAAAGGTCTCCGAGCGCCCACCGAAACAGGGCGACACCGTGGAACTTTTAAAGCTGGGGACCCGGGCGACTGTGCTGCAGGTCAATCAGGATGGGAGCCTGCAGATCCAGGCGGGAATCATGAAGCTGACGGTGAAGCCTCAGGAGGTCTATGTCCTGCCCGAGCAGGAGGGCGAAAGCGCTGTGAAAAAATTTGTGGAGCGCACCAACCGGGAGCTTCGCAATGCTGCCACGGCATCTGAGGTAGATCTTCGCGGTATGACGGCAGACGAAGCGTTGGGCGCGCTTGACCTGTTTTTGGACAGCGCGCTGCTTGCAAAGCTTCCCTCGGTGCGGATCATCCATGGAAAGGGCACCGGAGTTTTGCGGAAAGCGGTACAGCAGCACCTCAAGCGAAACCGGCGGGTAAAATCTGTGCGGCTTGGCGTCTATGGAGAGGGCGAGGATGGTGTCACCATTGCCGAATTGGATTGAGCATTCTTCAGAAAAATGTTGTAAACAATGACGAAACTGCAAAAATCCACAGTCAAAACGTTGACGATTCCTGGAATGTCTGCTATGATAGAGTCAGCTAGGCAGAGATGCCCGAACTTGAGGGAGTGAATATTTATGTGTACCAAAAACGTTGTTGTAAATAATCAGGTCGGTCTCCATGCCCGTCCTGCGACATTTTTTATTCAGAAAGCCAACGAGTTCAAGTGCTCCATCTGGGTGGAGTTCGAGGAGCGCCGGGTCAATGCCAAGAGCCTGCTTGGCGTGCTGTCCCTTGGGATCGTCAAGGGCACAGAGATCAGCCTGATTGCCAATGGCGCTGATGAGGAAGAGGCCGTGGAGGCCCTTGCTGCGCTGATCTCCTCTGATTTCGGCGAATAATTCAGCGGATCTGCCCCATGGCCATTTCCCGGTCATGGGGCCTTTCTTTTATGGGGGTGAGAAGTGTGGAGTGTCTGAATCCGGAACAATTGAAGCAGAAAGTGCTGTCCCTGCCCTTTGAGCCCGGCGTGTATATCATGAAAGACAAAGCGGGCACCGTGATTTATGTGGGCAAGGCAAAAAAACTGAAAAACCGGGTCAGCCAGTATTTCCAGGATTCCGCCAGCCATAACGCCAAGACCCGCATGATGGTCAGCCGCATCGCAAATTTTGACTATATTGTGGCCCGTTCAGAGTTTGAAGCTCTGGTGCTGGAGTGCTCGCTGATCAAGCGGCATATGCCCAAATACAATATCTTGCTCAAGGATGATAAAGGCTACCC
>CABSAB010000367.1 GCA_902475515.1 uncultured Eubacteriales bacterium
TGTGTCCGGCGTATTTGACCAGGGGAATGGGTTCCCCACACGGAAATAGGAGGGTACATATGGAATACAGACGGCTTGGAAAGACTGGCCTGATGGTCAGCGAGATTGGACTGGGCGCCGAGTGGCTGGAACGGCACAGCTATGAGGAATGCAAGGCGGTGCTGGACCGGGCGGCGGCGCAGGGCATCAACATCCTGGATTGCTGGATGCCGGGGCCGGAGGTGCGCTCCAACATCGGAAAGGCCATCGCCGGAAGCCGGGCGCGGTGGTACATCCAGGGGCACATCGGCTCCACCTGGCAGAATGGCCAGTACACCCGGACACGGGATGTGGCCCAGTGCCGGGTCGCCTTTGAGGACCTGCTGGAGCAACTCCAGACGGACTATGTCGATCTGGGCATGATCCACTACATCGACCAGGAAGCGGACTGGGAGGAGGCCATGAACGGGCCGTACCTTTCCTATGTGATGGAACTGAAGGAACAGGGGAAGATCCGGCACATCGGCATCTCCACCCACAACCCGGCCATCGCAAAAAAGGCGGCGGAGACGGACTTTATTGAAATGATCCTGTTCAGCGTAAATCCGGCCTTTGACCTGATGCCGCCCACGGATGACATCAACAACTATTTTGCCGAGGAATACGATGCGGAGCTGGCGGGCATGGACCCGGCACGGGCGGAGCTCTACCGGCTGTGTGAGCAGCGGGATGTGGGCATCACCTGTATGAAGCCCTATGCGGGCGGACGGCTGTTCGATGAAAAACGCTCGCCCTTTGGGGTGGCGCTGAGCCCGGTGCAGTGCATCCACTACTGCCTGACACGGCCTGCGGTGGCGGCGGTCATGTGCGGCTATGATACGCCGGAGCATGTGGACGCGGCGGTGGCCTATGAAAGCGCCACAGAGGCGGAGCGGGACTATGCCAGCGTACTGGCAGGAGCGCCCAAGCACGCCTTTGGCGGGGAGTGCACCTACTGCGGGCACTGTAAGCCCTGCCCGGTGGACATTGACATCGCCATGGTGAACAAGCTGTACGACCTGGCGGTGATGCAGCCGGAGGTGCCGGATTCCGTGCGGGAGCATTACAGGAATCTGAGCCATCACGCGGACGAGTGTGTTGGCTGTCAGGGGTGCGAATCCCGCTGCCCCTTTGGGGTGCCGGTGGCAAGCCGGATGGTTAAGACTGCGGCGCTGTTTTCGTAGGGAGGAAGCGGATATGAAAAAAATGCTGATCGTCTACTATTCCTGGTCCAACGGGAACACCCGGAGGATGGCGGAGACACTCCAAAAGGTCACCGGGGCGGATATCATGGAAATCGACACCCAGGTGCCTTACAAGGGAAGCCACCAGCAGGTGGTGGACCAGGGGCTGCGGGAGACGGAACAGGGCTATATGCCGCCCATTAAGCCCCTGGAGAAGGACCCGGCGGACTACGACATCATTGCCGTTGGAACGCCTACCTGGTGGTACACCATGGCACCGGCGGTGCTGACGTTCCTGACGGAAAACAATTGGCAGGGAAAGACGGTGGTCCCCTTCATGACCAACGGCGGATGGCCGGGGCATGTGGTCGGGGACATGAAAAAGGCCTGCAAGGGCGCGGAATTCGCCTGCGAGATGGAGTTCCGGTTTGATTCCCAGGGCGGGCCTAAGCTGGAGACACCCCAAAAGGTGATCGACGGCTGGTGCCGGGAGGTCCGGGAACTCCTGTGAAGGGTGGAAGCAGAGAACAAAAGTCCGCTGAGGGTCCGGGGACCTTCAGCGGGCTTTTTCTGCGTTTGCGGCTGCGGCTGGGCGGGCCTGTGAAAAAATTTTTTTTAGGGGTTGACTCTGCCCTTGGGGGAGGGATTATACTGAGGGGGATTTAAATCGTAGGTTCCGGAACAGAGTGTGACAGGAGGATACGGGAATGCTGAGTATTGGGCAGATGTCCAGGGCGTGCGGGGTCAGTGTAAAGACGCTGCATCACTATGACAGGATCGGGCTGCTGCGGCCCCAGCGGATCGACGGGGACAGCGGATACCGCTACTATGAGGAGGCACAGATCCAGACGATGCTGCTGATCTCCAGGCTCAAGCGTTACGGATTCTCCCTTTCAGACATCGGAACGCTGCTGGAGGAGCCCGGGCGGCTGGGCGTGGAGCTTGACCGGCAGCGGCTCCGTTTGGAACGGCAGGCGGAACACCTGGATACGGTGATCCGGGAGGTCCGCCACCACATGGAACAACTGGAAAGGACAGGCGATATTATGAGTTATCAAAATCCCTATGAGGTGAAGCTGGAGACGGCAAAGGAGCAGTGGCTGCTGACCCAGCGGCACAAAATGAGCGTGGAGGACTTCGGGAAATACTACGGCATGATCTATGAAAAGATCGCCCGGGAGCGGATTGAGACCAATGGCGTGGTATTGGCGATGTACCACGACAAGGAGTTTGATCCGGCGTGCAGCGAAATAGAGCTGGGCGTGGGGGTGAAACAGCGGAAGGACGCAACCACGGTTTTACCGTCACGGCTGTGCGCCACGGTGGTACATGTGGGGCCCTATTCGGGATTGCCGGACGCCTATGGGGCCATTACCACCTGGATCAGCGCAAACGGGTATGTGCCCCCTTTTT
>CABSAB010000368.1 GCA_902475515.1 uncultured Eubacteriales bacterium
GCGAAGACCGGGGCCTCCGGGTCCGCCGGGACCACCGCCGGCACCGGGATTTTTGGTGCGCTCATAGTTCTGGAGACCGGGGTTACCGGAATCACAGCCAATGCCCATATCCGGGCAGACCTGCTCATGCAGGAACAGCCAGCAGCCATCCTCGAAAATGAAGTCGGCGCCATAGCGCTCCCACAGGCCGCTGCAGCGGCGCTTGCCGTTGGCGCCCACGGCGCCGGAGATCAGGCCGGGGGTCAGGAAGAAGGCGCGGGAGGTCTTGCCGTCATCGGCAACCTCCACGATATCTGTGGCCAGGGTGTGGAGGGAAAGCTCCATCAGGGGACGGATATCGAAGCCGCCGATCTCGGGCATTGCCTCATAGGCACCCTGGAACCGCTGGGTGGCCTGGACGTCGTACAGAGTGACAGAACCATTCCACACGGACTTGAAGCCACGCATACGGCCAAAGGCATGGGCCCAGCTGACATCGTCACACTGAGACCAGATCTGGCTCCACTCCTCGGTGGCGTTGGCACGGGCATGGAGATAGGTATGGGTGGCATGGACGAACTCTGCCTCCTGGGTGGCGGCACAGTTGAAAATTCTCTGGCTGAGGCTCAGATTCTTATTCATACCAAATTGCCTCCTTTCAGCATGGGATGGCCCTCGGGACCATAGCTGGTATCCAGGGTCAGGGTGTCATAAGGCTCGGGCATGGGCGGATAGTTGTCAGCCCAGTTGTAGGTATTGTCGTGGACGTTCATGGGGATGGTGGGGTTGCCGAACTCCACAGCCATCATGTCATCCTTGGGGTCAATGTAGGTATCCGCCTCGTAGGCGGTGCCGGCCTGATAGTTCTGGTCGTTGGCGCAGACGATATGATAGATCTTGAACTTGCCGCCCTCCTTGACGAAGTCGGCGCAGATCTTGTTGTACTGCCACTGGCCCTTGGCGGTGCCGTCGGGCTGCAGGTCGGTCTGCTGGCCGATGGAATACCAGATGCCCTTGGCACTTTGCCCGTCCTTGGCAATGCGGACAATGGAGGTGGACAGGGGGCACATGACCATGGAGCCGGCACCCAGGAGCTTTTCATCCTCTGCGACGCCCTGGGCCTTGCAGTAGACCTTCAGCTGGGCCTTGCGCTTAGCCTTGAACTCGTCCACATACCAGCGCTGGACCTCGGCCTTGCCGTAGTAGTAACCCCAGTTGGAACCATAGGAGGCCTTGGAGGCGTGCATGGGCTCGGAGACCCACAACTCATCCAGCTCCTCCTGGCGCTTGTCCGCCGCCTGATAGTAGGAGCGGAGGCTCATCAGATCGCGGACCTCTTCGATGTCCGTGACCATCTGGATCATATCCTCATCGCTGAGTCTGGGCAGCGGGTAGCGCTTGGGAACATTGTGCTCAAACCAGGCGGGGAATTTCTTGTTCGACCAATCAATTGCCATAATGAATAACCTCCTTCTTAAACGCCGTAGCTGAAGGTATCAGCAAAGGTCTTATAAGGCTCGGGCAGTCTGGGGGGCTGGGCCGGGCCGCGCTTTGCAGAGAACAGCTCATAGACTTCGGCAGGATGGTTGGGGGCCGGGATCTTAATATCCTTCAGCTCCGCAAACTCCGGAAGCTCGGGATAGTTGTTCTCAGGCATACCCCAGTCGGTGCCGTTGGGGCAGTGAACATCCTCCACACGGAGCACATGCCACAGCTTCATCTGGCCGTCCTCTTTGATGAAGTCGGCAGCATAGTAGCCCCAGGACCAGTTGGTGATTGGCCCCTGCGGGGTGATATCGGTGATGGAGCCCTCCACCATCCAGATGGCCTTGGCCGTCTGCATATCCTCAGCCTCCTGCATATAGAAGCTGGTCAGAGGCTCGGCCTTGAAGGGGCCTACGCCGTACAGCTCCTCGTCGCTGAGAGAACCCAGCTGCTCGGGGAAAATCTTCTGCAGGCACTTGGACTTCTTCGCGGTGGCATCGCAGACGGCGGCAAAGTATTCCTTGACCGCCTCCCGGCCCACATAGTATCCGTTGTTGAAGCCAACGCTGATGTCATCACGGCTGCAAAACAGCGTGTCCACCAGGGTATCCTCCCGGCACAGGAGGCAGCTGGTCACATATTTGCCCATGACATTTTTGATCTCACGGCGGTCTTCAAACTGCTCGGTGAGTTTTAGGGTAGAGCTCATGTGATTACTCCTTTCGGCTATTTTGATAAATACATTATAACGTAGAAAGCAAGTTCCTGCCAATACCCTTTTTCTATAATCTATAACTTTTGGTTATAGAAAAGTCCCTGTCCGGAATCATTCCGGACAGGGGCTTTTGAACGCTGTCTTTAATTGATAAACCCGGGAATCTGCGGGACCTGCTGGGTCTGCTGCTCCTGCTGCTGGGTTTGCGTGGATGAATTCTTCTCGTCAAAGGTCACTTCCACATCTGTAACGCCGCCCTCGGCGCTGCGGTAGATGCTGAGGGTGGCTGTGTCCCCGGCGGTATACTGCTTCAATAGAGCTTTGAAATCCGTGACGCTGCTGACCTCGTTCCCATCCACGGCAGTAATGATATCTCCCTCCACGATACCCGCAAGGTCGGAAGCGGAATTCTCTCCAACACTGACCACATAAA
>CABSAB010000369.1 GCA_902475515.1 uncultured Eubacteriales bacterium
CCCGGCGCCCTCGAAACCACTTAATACCGCAGCGTAACCGACACGGCCACCCCATTTGCCAGGGCTCCTACTCCCTGACTGCTTGTAATTTTAACAGAAAGCAGCGAGCATGCCGAAACATTTACATTTCCGGTTGCCGATGCACAGCAGTGCGGCCTTTCCGAATTGTTTGGTCCGCTGATAGTTGTGGATAGCTCCGTACTGGTGGGAGACGCAAATCCGCAGGGACTGGTAAACACAGTCGCTGTTACGGTTTGTCCCTGTGTCAGTGTATTGGTTCTGATATTCAACGTGATCCCCGTGATGACAGCGTTTGCTGGGATCACCACGTTATTTCTGGGGAATTGAGACGAGGACGTGCCCAGCCCCACCCAATCATTATTGCCAATGGATTGGTCCGAAGCCAGGTAAATCACCGAAGTGGTCGTTCCTGCCGCACCGGAGGGACCCGTTGCGCCAGTGGCACCAGAGGGGCCTGTAGCTCCCGCTGCACCGGAGGGGCCCGTGGCACCTGTTGCACCAGAAGGACCTGTGGCGCCTGTTGCGCCGGAGGGGCCTGTGGCGCCCGTTGCGCCGGAGGGGCCCGTGGCACCTGTTGCGCCGGAGGGGCCCGTGGCACCTGTTGCGCCGGAGGGGCCCGTTGCACCTGTTGCACCGGAGGGGCCTGTGGCGCCCGTTGGTCCAGTGGGGCCGGGAACGCAGCACCGCCGATCCGGGCAGGTGGTATTGCCGCATGGGCACTTCCATATCTTCACGTCATCTTCATGGCAGTTTGCATGACAATGATGATGATTGTATTCATTCATATGATTGCTTTCCAAAGCAAATCAACTCCTTTCCACTTCAGCATATGAAAAAGGTGCCACCCTGTGTGAAAGTTAAAATGACACACTTCGATAGAAGTGTGTCATTTTTCGTGCCATCCAAGCACAATAGACGCAGGGAAAACCATCTTTGCATAACTTATGCTTTCCTTGCGTCTTTGCGAATTACTTTGTAGAAATCAGACCATTCACTATCTGCCCAACAGCCTGTAATCCATTCCGCAGGCGGAAGCTGATTCAGCCAAACAGCGGTCGCATGTCACCGCTTCATAGAACCGGAAGCCCCCGGCAAAGTTATACGCCTCATAGCCATATCCGGCCAGAATCCGGCAGGCAATGTAGCTGCGCAGACCGCTCTGGCAGATTACATAGACCGGCTTGCCCTGCTTCACCTCATCCAGCCGTTCCCGCAGTTCATCTACGGGAATATTTTTAAATCCATCAATGTGTCCCCCGGTGTACTCTTCCACCGTCCTGACATCCAGCAGGGTGACGCTGCCGTCGCGGGGCAGCTCCCCCAGATTCTCCAGAAACCACTGGTGAAGAATGCCTTTTTCAATGTTTTCGACCATAAAGCCAGCCATATTGACCGGGTCCTTAGCGGAGGCGTAGGGTGGCGCGTAAGCCAGGTCGAGATCCTTCAGCTCAGGGGCTTTCAGCCCTGTGTGGATGGCCGCAGCCAGCACGTCAATGCGTTTGTCCACGCCCTCATAGCCCACGATTTGGGCGCCCAGAAGGCGGTAGGTCTCCCGCTCAAACACCACCTTCATGGTCATCAGTTTCCCGCCGGGATAGTAACCCGCATGGCTCATGGGGGAAAGGATCACCTTGTCAACATCCAGCCCCTCCTTTTTTGCGTTGGTCTCGTTGACGCCGGTGACGGCGGCGGTCATGTCAAAAACCTTGATGACGCTGCTGCCCTGGGAGCCAAGATATTGGCTTGGACAAACCCGCCGCAGATGTTGTCGGCGGCAATACGCCCCTGCCGGTTGGCCGGGCCGGCCAGGGAGATCAAAGCGTCCTGTCCGGTGACATAGTGCCTCACCTGCACCGCATCACCCACGGCGTAGATATCCGGGATGGAGGTCTCCATCCGGTCATTCACCAGGACGCTCTCCTTGATGCCCAGCTCCAGCCCCGCCTCCTTTGCCGGGGCGGTGTCCGGGGTGACGCCGATAGCCAGCACCACCATATCGGCGTGGAGGGCCGCATCGTTCTTCAGCAGAACATCCACCCCGCTGCCGTTCTCCACAATGCCCTCCACTGTGCGGCCCAGGACCAGCTTGACGCTGTGCTTACGCATTTCGCTGTGGATGAACGCGGCCATATCCGGGTCGAAGGGATTCATCAGCTGCTTGGGCCGCTGGACAATGGTGACCTCCATGCCCAGCTCCCGCAGGTTTTCCGCCAGTTCCAAACCGATAAAGCCGCCTCCGGCCAGCACCGCCGATTTGGGGTGGTGCTTGTTGATATGTTCTTTGATGCGGAAAGTGTCCTCCACCGTCCGCAGGGTAAAAACCCGGTCCAGTCCCACCCCCGGCACTTTGGGCTGGGTGGGCTTCGCGCCGGGGGACAGGACGAGTTTGTCATACCTCTCCTCAAACTCCTCCTCCGTCTCCAGATTTCTCACGGAGACAGTCTTTTTGTCCGGATGGATGGCCGTGACCTCGTGGCGCACCTTCATATTCACCCGGAAACGGGAAAAGAAACTCTCAGGCGTTTGCAGCGTCAGGTCTTCGGGATCCGTGATCACGTCCCCGATATAATAGGGCAGGCCGCAGTTGGCG
>CABSAB010000370.1 GCA_902475515.1 uncultured Eubacteriales bacterium
ATACGATCTATTCCTGCCGCAAATTCTTTGGTGTTCCCGACGGCGCGTACCTTTCCACGGATGCGGCGGAGCTTCCGCTGGAGGCGGATTCCTCCCGGGAGCGGATGGCGCATCTGCTGGGCCGCTATGAGGGGGATTCCGCATCGGCGTATTACGAAGCGTTCCAGCACAACGAGGAGCGCTTTGACGCACTGCCGCTGCGGGCCATGTCCCGGATCACCCATGCGCTGCTGGGCGCCGTGGATTATGATGCGGTGATCCGGAAGCGGGATGCCAACTGGGCCTGTCTCCACGGCGCGCTGGGCGCGCGGAACCGTTTGCAGCTGATTGCTCCGGCAGGGCCGTATATGTATCCGTTGTATATTGAAAACGGAGCGCAGATACGAAAAGCCTTGGTGAAACAGAAAATTTATATCCCGACACTGTGGCCCAATGTACTCGACTTTGATGGCTGCGAATTGGAAAAGGATTATGCTGAAAACATTCTGCCGCTGCCGGTGGATCAGAGATATTCCGAGGAAGATATGCGGTATCTGGTAGAACAAATTCTAACGTGTGAGGAGTCAAAACTATGAATATCAAGGGAAAACGTGTTACGCTACGCGCTATGGAGCGGGAGGACTGCGAAATGGTGCGGGAAATGTTCAATGATCCCGAGATCGAGAATCTGGTGGTGGGCTGGGCCTTTCCGCTGTCCAGCTATGCCCAGGAAAAATGGTTCGAGTCCCATTACAATGACCGTACGGATTTCCGCTTTATCATTGAAACGCCGGAGGACGGCGCTGTGGGCATTGCGACCCTGACAGACATCGACTGGAAGAACCGCTGCGCCATGCACGGTATCAAGCTGGCCAACAAGGAGCGGCGGGCTAAGGGTATCGGTACAGACGCCGTCATGGCCATCATGCGCTATGCCTTTGACGAGCTGCAGCTGCACCGGCTGGATGGAGCCTGGTTTGACGACAATCTGCCCTCCAAGAACATGTACAAAAAATGCGGCTGGGTGGAGGAAGGTGTACGGCGTGAGTACATTTTCAAGCAAGGAAAATACCGGGATCTGACGGTGGTCGGGGTTTTGGCGTCGGATTACCGGGCGCTGATTGAAAAAAATCATTATTGGGATGTATAACAACGCGCAACATTCCGCCATTTTCGGATTGCGAGTGTGAGATCGATGAAAGTTAGTATTATTGGCGCCGGGACTATGGGCCAGGGAATCGCAAAGGCCTTTGCCCGAAACGGCGCGTTTACAGTATTTCTGTGCGACAGCACCCCGGAACTGGCCCAAAAGGGGGCCCGGGCCATTGCGGCAGCTATGGAAAGTGCAGTGAAAAAAGGGAGACTGTCTGCGGAGGATGCAGATGGATGCCTTTCCCGCATCACCCCCAGCATGGCGGTGGAATGCGCACCGGACAGCGATCTGGTCCTGGAGGCGGCCTACGAGGATCTATCGGTCAAAAAGAGGATCTTTGCAGAGCTGGACGCCCTATGCAAGCCGGACTGTATCTTTGCGACCAACACATCCTCTCTCTCCATCACGGAGATCGGGGCCGGGCTTAAACATCCGGTGACGGGCATGCACTTTTTCAACCCTGCGGACCGGATGGCGCTGGTTGAGGTGATCGCAGGGGCCCAAAGCCCCGAAGCCCATGTGGAAACGGTCAAGGAGATCGCGGAGCAGCTGGGCAAGACCCCGGTAGAGCTCAAGGAAGCGCCGGGCTTTGTGGTAAACCGCCTGCTGATCCCCATGATCAACGAAGCGGCCTTTGTGGTCATGGAAGGCGTAACAGACGCCGCATCCGTGGACAGCGCTATGAAGCTGGGGGCCAATCACCCCATGGGTCCACTGGAGTTGGGCGACATGATCGGACTGGATGTATGCCTGGCGATTATGGACGTGCTGTATCACGAGACCTGTGACAGCAAATACCGGGCTTGCCCGTTGCTGCGGAAGATGGTCCGGGGCGGAAAGCTCGGCTGCAAGTCCGGAAGCGGCTTTTATACCTATGTCAATGGAAAGAAAACAATCGGGTAGTTTGAAATGAGAATGAAAAGGTGATGGCACATGAAGCAGATCAACGTTACACGGTCATCCATGCCGGCCTATGAAGAATACTGCGCGGAGATCCGGGAATTGTGGGACAGCCGCTGGCTGACGAATATGGGGGTCAAGCATCAGCAGCTCCAGGAGGACCTGGAGGCCTATCTGACAGTGCCCCATGTGACCTTGTATACCAACGGCCACCTGGCATTGGAAAATGCCATTGCCGCCATGGGACTTCCCAAGGGCGGCGAGGTGATCACCACACCCTTTACCTTTTCGTCCACCACCCATGCCATTGTGCGCAGCGGACTGACGCCAGTGTTTTGCGACATCAATGACCGGGACTACACCCTGGACGCGGCCAAGCTCGAGGAGCTGATCACCGAGAAGACCTGCGCCATTGTTCCGGTGCATGTATACGGAAACCTCTGCGATGTAGAAGAAATTGACCGCATTGCAAAGGCCCATGGGCTCAAGGTGATCTATGACGCGGCCCACGCCTTTGGTGTAACGTACAAGGGGATTGGCGTGGCGAATTTCGGCGATGCGTCCATGTTCAGCTTT
>CABSAB010000371.1 GCA_902475515.1 uncultured Eubacteriales bacterium
TCCGGGGTGCTGTATCTGTTCTGGATGCGCTGGGGCTATGTATCCGGCAGCGCGGCCGACTTCCTGAAGCGGCTGTGGAGCAGCGGCGTGTCACAGCCCTACTGGTATTTATATGCCTATTTGGGACTGATGCTGATGCTGCCGCTGCTGCGGCCCATGGTCAAGGCTATGAGCGATATGGCCTTTGTGTATCTGGCGGCGGTCCATGTGCTGCTTTCCGTGGCATTGGCGGCGGCGCGTGGTGCCGGTCTGGGGCCGGTGCATCCGGATCTGCTGATTCCGGCGGCGGAGCCTTGCCTGTTCTATTTTATCCTGGGCTATTATCTGACCCACCGGTTCTCCTGGGACCTGGTGAAGAAGCGGCATTTGGCCATTCTCTGGGCCCTGGCGCTGATCTCCGTGGCGGTGCTGTTTGAACTGGCGGAGCTCGATGTGGGCCGCGGCGATACTGTGTACCTTACCCAGCGGGGGATACTGGGGTATCCGTTTTTCCTGATCCTGGCGGTCTATGTCTCGGTCCATCAATGGCTACGGGGAAGAACGCTGCCCGGCTGGCTGTCAAAGGGGATCACGACCCTGGGCGGGTGCGTGTTCGGGACCTACCTGCTGGAAGGGATCTTGCGGCACGAGCTGGGGTTTGTATATGAATATTTGGAGCCCAGGCTTCATGTGCTTCCGGCCTGTCTCATCTGGGTGGCGGCAGTGGTATTTTGCGGCCTGCTGATCACCTGGGTGCTGAAGAAGATCCCCCTGTTGAAGAAGATCCTGTAAAAATACCCCCGGCTGCCGAAGCGGCCGGGGGTATTGCTTGCAATGTTAGGTCAAGGCAAGTTTCCGGAAAGCAGGTCCACGAAATCCGCCGCGGAAAAACCAAAGACCGCCGCCAGAGCACAGACGGTGCGGGTGCTGATGGTTTGCGCCCTGCCGGTAAGGATGCCCCGGAGCACCTGCGGAGAAATATCCGTTTCCTGCGACAGGGTCTCCGTGGTGTAGCCGCAGCGGACCATCTGAATGCGGATCAGCTGTCCGGCGTTGGGATACGCTCTCAATGGGCGTCCCTCCCTTGCTTTTCTGCGTCAATGGCCACATTTAGATTGGATTTATACAGCGCGTCGGCGTTCTTCATGAGGTTTTTTGCCATGGCCTCTCCCAAAGGCTCGCTGGGAGCCATGAGGGACAGGGACATCATGGGAAGCTTACCCTCCCGGTAGCGGAGGGTGACGATCCAATAGCCGTTTTCATCCTGGGTGACAGTGGTGGTAATATAGCCCTCCCGGCGAAGCTCCATGAGCTTTTGCTCAATCGCGGCAGAGACCTTCTGTACCACGGGCACAGCCAGAGAATCCTCCACATAGGAGCCCTGTTGCCGCCCCTTGTCGGTGATGGCATAGCGGCCCTTTTCGTCCTGGGCGATGTGGCCGGAACGGACAAGCTCCGGCAGACTTTCCGTCAGTGTGAAATAATTCAGGCTCTCGTCCTGATAGGCCACCTCATAGATCTCCTGACCGGAAAGAGGGGTGTCGATGCGCGAAAGAATAAAGAGGATCAAGACCTTGACGTCCAGTTTATGATGTAAAAAACCCTGTGGTTCCATATGACGCGCTCCTTTTCTGCGGGGAAACTTTGGTCTATTATACAGGAAACCTGGGAAAAATACAAGGCACATCCTGCCGGGTTTTGTCGAGCGGTGGACAAATGCGGCAGTTTCAAAAAATTTCTTGACAAACGGGGAAAAGGGTGTATAATATTCTTGCAAGTCGCGGGTGTAGCTCATCTGGTAGAGCGCCACCTTGCCAAGGTGGAGGTAGCGAGTTCGAGCCTCGTCACCCGCTCCAGAAGTTGAAAGGAGTACCGCGCGTACTCCTTTCCCTATATGGTGCCATAGCCAAGCGGTAAGGCAGGGGTCTGCAAAACCCCGATTCCCCAGTTCAAATCTGGGTGGCACCTCCAAAAATCGACAGGCTTCGACAGGAGCTTGTCGATTTTACTTATTACTTCTTCACTTTTCACGATGTTCGTGGGCTCGATTTTTGGAAAGTAATAAGTAATAGTGAAGAGTGAAGAAGTTGGAACACGAAGGGCCGATTATGTGGGTGCTTCGTTGCTTGAAAAGTCAAAGCTGTTATTTGTGATTAGTCCTTTGAGGCTGCGTGAAATTAGGGATGGATGAAACAAAGGATGTTCAACATGGTGCGTAAATTTGTGCTGGGATCAGCGCTCGCGCTTTGCCTGATCCTCACAGGATGCAGCGGGCGAACGGCGGCCGAGACAGGGGACGCCTGGGGCGTAGTGCCCGACTGGGGCGCGGCCCTGCGGGGCATGACGGTGGACGAGGAGATATCCGCTGGGCAGATGCCCCTGGGGAGGCTGGATGGATTTTTGGGGCCGGACGAGATGGTGGCGGTGGATATTCTGAGCGCCGAGGCCATCCAGACGGCGATGGATACCTATGGGATCGAAGCCGGGTCCACAGCGGCCCAGGCCCTGGAGGCCATCAATGGGACCTATGCCGCCCGGATCTCCAATGCCCAGCGGCAGTCCTGCCTGGTATTTTTCTTTGAAGGGGCGGGGGAATA
>CABSAB010000372.1 GCA_902475515.1 uncultured Eubacteriales bacterium
GACGGGGGCCGCTTCCCTGCGGGACGTAATCGCGTACCCCAAGCTGGGCGACGCCTCCTGCCCCCTGACGGACGCGCCCTCCGGTGTGGACGAGGAGCAGCTGGAGGTGCTGGGCATCGGCGCCCGGGACGAATCCGGCCACATGCGCGGGGCCAAGGCCATTGACCACACCGGCGGCGGCCTGGACGTAAAGCGGGTGGCGGAGCTTTCCATGCTGGACGTCTCCCCGGCAGAGGAGGCGGAAGTCCGCAAGGGCCTGCTTTCCATGGTGGAATTCGCGGACCTGCTTGGCAGGCTCGACACCGAGGGCGTGGAGCCTATGGCGCACATTGCAAACCTGCAGAACGTATTCCGGGAGGACGCCGTGCAGGCCTCCTATGACCGGGACCTGCTGCTTGACAACGCACCTGCCAGGGAGGACGGATGTATCTTCGTTCCCCAGGTGGTGGAATAAAGGAGGGTGACTGGTATGAATATCACGGAACTGACGCTTCGGGACCTGACCGGTGCCCTTTCCCGCCGGGAGGTATCCTCCCGGGAGGCGACAGAGGCCTATCTTGCCGCCATTCGGGAAAAAGAGCCCCAGGTGGGAGCCTATCTCACCGTGACGGAGGAAGCAGCCCTTTCCGCAGCAGAGAGAATCGATGAAAAGCGCGCAGGGGGGGAGACACTGCCGCTTCTGGCGGGCGTCCCCTGCGGCATCAAGGATAATATCTGCACCAAGGGCGTTCCCACCACCTGCGCCTCCCGGATGCTGGAGCATTTTGTGCCTCCCTATAATGCCACGGTGATGGAGCTGCTCCACGCCCAGGGGGCCGTGATGCTGGGCAAGCTCAACATGGACGAGTTCGCCATGGGCTCCTCCACAGAAAATTCCTACTTCAAGGTCACCGAGAACCCCAACGCCCCCGGCTGCGTCCCCGGCGGAAGCTCCGGCGGAAGCGCGGCGGCGGTGGCGGCAAAGGAAGCAGCCTTCACCCTGGGGTCTGACACCGGCGGATCCATCCGCCAGCCGGCGGCCTTCTGCGGTGTAGTGGGGATGAAGCCTACCTACGGGCTCGTCAGCCGCTACGGTCTCATCGCCTTCGCCTCGTCCCTGGACCAGATCGGCCCGCTGACGAAAACCGTCTATGATAATGCCATGGTGCTGGAGACCATCTGCGGCCACGACGGGCGGGATTCCACATCCCTGCCGGATTCCAAGCTCCCCATGACACAGGGCATCGACGGCGGCGTCCAGGGCATGCGGTTTGCCCTGCCGAAGGAGTATTTCTCCGAGGGGCTTTCCCCGGAGATCGCCGCGGCCATCCGTGCGGCGGCCCACAAGCTGGAGACCCTGGGCGCCCAGGTAGACGAGGTGAGCCTCGGCAACCTCGATGCGGCCCTGCCCGCTTACTATGTGATCTCCTCGGCGGAGGCATCCTCCAACCTTGCCCGGTTCGATGGGGTGAAATACGGCTTCCGGGCGGAGAATGTGACGGACATCCATGACCTTTACAAAAAGACCCGCTCCCAGGGCTTCGGCCGGGAGGTCAAGCGGCGGATCATGCTGGGCTCCTTCGTGCTGTCCGCGGGATACTATGACGCTTACTACAAAAAGGCATTGCAGGTACGGACCTTGGTGAAAAATGCCTTTGACAAGGTATTTGAGAACTATGATGCGGTGCTCTCGCCGGTGGCGCCCACCACGGCGTACAAAATCGGCGAAAAAACCACAGACCCCCTGGAGATGTACATGGGTGACGTCTACACCGTGCCCGTCAACATTGCGGGGCTCCCGGCCCTGAGCCTCCCCTGCGGGACGGACAGCGACGGGAAGCCCATCGGCATGCAGCTCATTGGAAAGCCCTTCTCGGAGCCGACGCTCTACCGGGCGGGATTTGCCTTCGAAACGGAAAGGGGTGAGGACGCATGATGCAGGATTATGAGATGGTCATCGGCCTGGAGGTCCATGTGGAGCTTCAAACAAAAACGAAGATATTCTGCGGTTGCTCCACCAAATTCGGCGCGCCGCCCAACACCCAGTGCTGCCCGGTTTGCACGGGTATGCCCGGGTCCCTGCCGGTCTTAAACGGCAAGGTGGTGGAATACGCCGTCATGGCCGGTCTCGCCACAAATTGCGAGATCGCCACCTATTCCAAGCAGGACCGGAAAAACTACTTCTACCCGGACCTCCCAAAAGCCTATCAGATTTCCCAATACGATTTGCCCCTGTGCAGCGGCGGCTATCTGGATATCGAGACCGAGCAGGGGCAAAAGCGCATTGGCATCACCCGCATCCACATCGAGGAGGACGCCGGAAAGCTTACCCACGTGGAGGGCCGGGGCACCCTCATTGACTGCAACCGCTGCGGCGTGCCGCTGATCGAGATCGTCTCGGAGCCGGATATGCGCTCGGCGGAGGAGGCCAAAGCGTATCTGCAAAAGCTTCGGGCCATCATCCTCTACACCGGGGTCTCCGACGGCAAGATGAACGAGGGCTCCTTCCGGTGCGATGTGAACCTGTCCATTCGCAAAAAAGGCTCCGACACCCTGGGCACCCGCACGGAGATGAAGAATCTGAACAGCTTTCAG
>CABSAB010000373.1 GCA_902475515.1 uncultured Eubacteriales bacterium
CCCGCCGCTGGGCGTCCTATTTTCGGGAAATGGGCATGGTGGTGTTAGAAACGGATTGCAAGAACCGGAAGGGGACCAATCAGTTTGCACCAGCGGTGCGGGAACTTTTAAAAGATAAGCTGCAACAGTATGCGGAGAAAGGCCAGGTAGGCCGGACCCTCCGGGTCATGGTTGTGGGAATTCCAAACGTGGGGAAATCCACATTTATCAATCAGGTGGCAGGCCGAAAATCCGCCAAGGCAGAAAACCGCCCAGGCGTCACCCGGGGAAAACAGTGGGTGACGGTGGAACGCGGCTTGGAAATGCTGGATACCCCAGGCATTCTCTGGCCTAAATTTGAGGACCCAGAGGTGGGAATGAAGCTGGCCTATACCGGTGCGGTCAAGGATAACGTGATCGATGTGGAGACCCTCGCCATGCACCTGATGGAGCTTTTGGGGAGAAATTATCCTCAGGCGCTGGAGGCGCGTTATAAAATTCAGGTTTCCACGGATACAAAGGGCTACGAGCTGTTAGAGCTGGCCGGAAAAAAGCGGGGCATGCTGATCTCTGGCGGCGAGGTGGATACCGAGCGTATGAGCCGTGTTTTGCTGGAGGAATACCGCAACGGCAAGCTGGGCCGGTTTACCCTGGAAACGCCCCAGCAGGGGGGAGGAAATGCCCATGGCGAATAAGGACAAAACGCCCGTGGACCTCTGGGAGATCCAGCGTGGGTATGCCGCGCGGGGCTATGGCTTGATTTGCGGTGTGGACGAAGCCGGACGCGGGCCGCTTGCCGGGCCGGTGTGTGCTGCAGCAGTGATCCTGCCCTCGGAGTTTACGATCCCCGGACTCAATGACAGCAAGCAGCTGACAGATAAGAAACGGCGGGAACTGTATCCGGCGATCATGTCTGAGGCTGTTTCCTATGGGATTGCCTTTGTGGATGAGAGTATCATTGACCGGGACAATATTCTAAATGCCACGTTTATGGCGATGAAAAGCGCCATTTCGCAGTTGTTTCCCAAACCGGATCTAGCGCTGATCGACGGGAACCGGATATCGGATTTTGGCGTGGAAGCGGAGCCGGTTGTGAAAGGCGACGCCCGGGTGGCATCCATTGCGGCGGCATCCATTTTGGCAAAGGTGGCGCGAGACCAGTATATGGAGGCCATTGATGCGGTGTATCCCCAGTATGGGTTTGCAATCCATAAGGGCTACGGTACCAAACGGCACTATGCAGCCTTGTCCGAATATGGGATGTGTCCGATCCACCGCAGGACGTTTTTAAAGAAGTTCTATGGGGAAAAGTAATTCGTTAGGCGCTTGGGGCGAGGAACAGGCGAAGCAATTTCTGGAACAGCAAGGATTTACTTGTATCGAACGGAACTACCACAGCCGCTACGGAGAGATCGATCTGATCATGGAGAATCAAGACTTTTTGATCTTTGTGGAGGTCAAGCTGCGAAAGAACAACCGCTATGGTACGCCCGGAGAGGCGGTTACGCTAAAAAAGCAGGAACGGCTGCGAAATACAGCACTGCTATACCTGCAAGCCCATGAGATTGGCAAACAACCGCGGTTTGATGTGATCGAGATCTACGCTCCGCAGGGAATGGATACGAAACCGCTGCCCATATCACATATTGAAAATGCATTTTGACAGTACATCTGTTACCATTAGAAAGTAGGGATTTTATGAAATATCTCAGCACCAGAGACGCATCGTTACGGTATGATGCTGCCCAGGTGATCGTGCAGGGCCTGAGCCGGGAGGGAGGACTGTTTACCCCGGAGGAACTGCCCAAACTGCCGGAGGGTATGCTGAAGCAATTGGTTCAGGCTGATTATCAGACCCGGGCTGTGACGGTCATGAAGCTGTTCCTGGAGGATTTTTCTGAGGAAGAATTACGGACTTTTGCTGCAAAGGCCTATGCCGTTGGTGAGAAGTTTGACACCGAAGCAGTGGCCCCGGTCCACCATGTGGTGAATGGCACGGAGGTGCTGGAGCTGTGGCACGGGCCTACCTGCGCCTTTAAGGACATGGCGCTGCAGATGCTTCCGTATCTGCTGACAGCGTCCCTGAAAAAGACCGGGGAAGAGAAGACGGCCTGCATCCTGGTCGCTACCTCCGGGGACACCGGAAAAGCGGCTCTGGAAGGGTTCTGCGATGTAGATCATACTAAGATCCTGGTGTTTTATCCCAAGGACGGGGTATCGGATATTCAAAAGCTCCAGATGGTTACGCAGAAAGGCGATAATGTAGGCGTTTGTTCGGTGATCGGTAATTTCGACGATGCCCAGACGGGCGTCAAGCAGATTTTCTCTGATGAGGCACTGAGAAAGACGCTGGAGGGACGGGGTTGCTTCCTGTCCTCGGCCAACTCCATCAACTGGGGCCGTGTGCTGCCCCAAGTGGTGTACTATATCAGTGCCTATTGCGATCTGGTGCGGGATGGACGTATTTCCATGGGGGATTTGATTAACTTCTGTGTGCCCACCGGAAATTTCGGCGATATTCTGGCGGGGCGTCCATCTTTGCTCAACTGCTCCATATAGTCCCGC
>CABSAB010000374.1 GCA_902475515.1 uncultured Eubacteriales bacterium
TGCTGATGGAGCTCTCCCCGCCGCTGATGGTCCGGTCAAGCTCCCGCATGGCAAGATATACCGCCCCTTCTGCGGTGACAGCGGCATTTGCCATCTGATAGGACTCCGCATCCAGAAAGCTTCGGACCTGGATGCCCTGGGATTGGAGCCAGCCCTCAATGTCTGTGGGGATATCCCCCGCCATGAGGATCGCGCCCTTTTTCATCATGCGGGGCAGCAGTGCCGCCTCGATTTCCCAGCTGCCGAGCTGCAGCAGCTCCCCCTGAAAGGGCTTCATGGACAGCAGCACCAAGTCTGCCTCCCGCAAAGCCTCCTCCGGATGCTGGCAGTCGTCCGGCATCTGGGGCACCCCCCAGGTCTTTACCCGAAGGCCGCTTTTCCGGAGGGACTTCACTGCCCAGGGATAGCGGTCATCGCCTCCCAGGACCCACATAGAAAGCAGCCTTGTATCATCATGCATACGAAATTCACCTCCCGACTGCATCCTATTCTTCGAAGGGGTCCACTGCCACCGGTTTTGACAAAATTTTCACAGAGGAGAATTGTTATGACGCTCCACTATACCGCCACAGCGGAGGATCGGGGGAAAAAGCTCTTTTCCATCCTCCGCTATCGGCTTCATGTTTCCGCAGGGCAGATCAAGCGGCTGAAATATCAGACGGTGATGCTGGTTAACGGCATCCCTGTCCATACGGATTATGTGGTACTTCCGGGAGATGAGATTGCCCTTCCACTACCGGAGGAGCATGCAGAGTTTCCGCCGGAACCGGGCCCACTGAACATTTTATATGAGGACGACGCCATCATCGCCCTTCATAAGCCTGCGGGAATCATCATGCACCCCTCTGCCACCCGGAACACCGGAACATTGGCCAACCGCCTGCTTGCCTATCTGGGTTCCGGCACTGTTCACGCCATCAACCGTCTGGACCGGGATACCACCGGGGTGACGGTGTTTGCCAAAAACGGCTATATCAAAAGCATTCTCACGGAGACCCTGCGCGTAGGAGGCATTCAGAAAACATATGTAGCCCCGGTATTTGGCCGATTGCCGGAGGTCTCCGGCGTCATTGATCTGCCCATTGACCGACTGAATCCCACCTCCCTGTGGCGAACCATTCGGGAGGACGGCCAGCCCTCCCGAACAGCTTATAAATTATTGGAGGAGCACGGGCCCTGGGCGCTATACGCCTTTCACCCGCTGACGGGGCGGACCCACCAGATCCGGCTCCACTGCTGTGCCTCGAGCGCGCCGATTTTAGGCGATCCGGTGTATTGCAGTGCGGATTCCAAGGCGTTTTCCGACGCCCTGGGCCTCACCGTCCAGCAGCTGTGCTGTACGGAGATGGCGTTTCCCCACCCCATGACTGGGGAGACTGTCTCCATCACCGCCCAGCCGGATTTTCTGGAAGCCGCCTGGTTCCAGGCAGGTGATTAGGCAAATGCGTGAAAACTATACATGATCCGAGAGTTATCTTCTCGCAGCAGGTGCTGGCCTTTTGCGGAATCGGCAGTATACTTGGCATAGAAGCTTCTAATCTATGAGGAAGGAGTGTCCCTATGAATCACATACTGTCCACCAATTTGAAAAAGCTCCGCCTTGCCAAGCACCTCACACAAGAACAGGCCGCCGATGCGCTGAACGTCAGCGTGCAGACTGTCTCCCGCTGGGAGTGCAGCTCGTCTCTTCCGGATGTCACCAAGCTTCCGGAAATCGCGCGGTTTTACGCCGTGACCATTGATGACCTGTTCCAGGAGACCGCCGTTGCCTACGAAAACTACGCCCAACGTCTTTCCTCTGAATACGAGGCATCCCGAACCACCGAAAACTTTGTCCGTGTGGAGCAGGAGTTCAAGCGGCTCATTGCGCAGGGAAGCTATTCTTTAGACGATATGCGCACCTTCGGCATTATGTATCAATACATGATGCTGTCCTGCAAGGACAACGCCCTGTATTGGTTTGACCGCATCCTTCAGGAAGGCGCTTCTGTTGATCCGGGAATATGCCGCAGGACCCGCGCCCAGAAGATGCGGCTACTGGCCCTGCTCGGCCGGGCTGGTGAGTCAGTCACCGCCCAACTGGAGGAAGTGCGGCGCAATCCCCACAGCGCGGACGCCTGGGTCCTGCTGGTCATTGCCTATATACACACCGGGCAATATGAAGACGCCCTTCGCTGCGTTACAGAGGCTATGGCCAAATTCCCGGAGGAATGGGAACTGTACAGCCACGCCAGTGACATCTGCACGCACCTTGGAGACTTTGAACACGCGCTGAAATATGCCGATGAGGCCGAACAAAGGTACGGCGCTCCTCTGGTTGATACGAAATACTCCAGAGCCTGGTGCTATGAGAAAATGGGTGAGCTTCCCAAGGCCGCCGAGCAGTACCGGGCGATTGCCGCTCAATTAAAACAGGAGGGCTTTGAGATTGAGGCCGCGGCAGAACTGCGTCATGCTAGCAGCATTTTGGACCAGCTCTCCCACGATAATTGACGCAAAACGCCCCGGGATCAGAGTTCTGATCCCGGGGCGCTCTTTATGC
>CABSAB010000375.1 GCA_902475515.1 uncultured Eubacteriales bacterium
CGGCCCTGGGCATCCCCACGGACGGCCCCATGCTGGGCGTCTCCCTGCGGCGGGTGCCGGGGATCGAGGCACAGATTCCCCAGTTTGCGGCCCTGTTTGACCAGATATACCGGGAGCACGGAAAGACTCTGGTGTTTTTCGTGATGCAGGAGCGTATGGACCGGGAGCTGAGCCGGGCCGTCATGGATCAGATGGAGGCGCCGGCCTATCTGGCGTCCTCCCCCATGGACCCGGCGGGGATGCTCTCCATGCTCCGCTGTATGGATGCAATGGTGTCCATGCGGCTCCATACCATCATCTTCGCCGCCCGGGAGCGGGTGCCCACTGTGGGCTGTGTGTATGATCCCAAGATCACGGCCTTTTTGCAGATGCTGGGCCTGCCCTCCTGCGGCACCCCCGAGGACCTGGATGCGGACGCGGCCTATGAGACGGTAGCGGAGCTGCTTTCCCATCTTTCCGCCTACCGGGAAACCCTGGAGCAGCGGGTGTCCGTCCTGGAGCAAACAGCCCGGCGGACGCCCCAGGTCCTGGCGCAGATGCTCGGACACGGGACCGGTACAAATGGATAACGGCCCCCATCATTGGGAGCTTGAAATTGTGACAAAGGGGCGTTTTTTATGAAGCATATCACGCCAGACTACCTGAAAGACTTCTTTTGCCAGGGTGTTCAGTGCCCTGCGCCCTGCGCGGCGCCGGTGGACATGACCTGGACCAGGACGCTGGGGGAGATCTGCGAGACCGGCGTCTCCATGGGCTGTCCCCTGGGAGCGGAGCGCATTCTGCTACGTCCGGAAAAGACGCGGTTTTTGGAGGAACGGGACGACACCGCCCCCATGTTCCTCCAGGGCCTGACCACAGACCAGCTGGCGCTGATGCTGGACGCCCGGCTGACCATGGATATCATTCTGCAAAACCGGGAGCTTCCCTTCCGCACCGATGTGGTGCTGGCCCTGAGCTATGGGGCAGAGTTCGATCCCATGATCGGCACCGACGCCCGCTATGCCTATGAGGAGCTGGACTGGGGCTACACCGAGCAGCCCTACCGGCAGGTCCAGGCGGTGGTGCAGCTCCAGGGCGGCTGGGAAAGCAAGCTCAGCGACCTTCGGAACATTCTTGTGGAGCTTTCCCGCCTGTGCGGGCAGGATACCGTGCTGCGGGCCCATCTGCTGGGCACCCTCCGGATGCTCGAGCAGCTCGGTGGCCAGGAATACCGGGTCCTCCGGGACCGGTTCGACGCAAAGATGCAGCCCCGGGAATACCTGTTTGAGCAGCTCCTTGTGTATCTGGTGCACCGGCATTTCCTTGCCCATGCGGACGCCCAGACCGTGATCCCCTGCCTGAAGCTCATGGCCGTGAGCTTTGCGGTGATCCGGTCCATGTGCCTGCGGCTGTGGCAGGAGACCGGGAGCCTGACAGACGCCGTATTTACAGACCTGTGCTGGCACTATGCCCGCTGCGTGGAGAACACGCCGGAGATCCGCCGGGGCCTGCGGGAAGCCTTTGAAACATCGCCCCTGTATACCCGGGACCGCCTCCAGCGGCTCCTTTGGAATTAAGCGCAAGCAAGCCCCCTGCCGAAGTCCGGCGGGGGGCTTTTTGAAAAATCTTCCTGACGGATGTATATTTTTCCAATCCCGCGGCCACAATAGCCTCGGAGGTGCAAAGAATATGCAAAACGAAAATGAAAGCAAGAAAAAACGCTTTGCTGGCAAGGGCTATTACATAGCCCTGATCGCCTGCATTGCAGCAGTCGGTATCTCAGGCTATGTATTCGCAAAGACCGTTCGAAGCTCTGCCGTGGAGACCAGCGCGGCGGTGACCATCTCCCCGGATTCGTCCCAGGAGGCGGAGAGCGCCGTGTCTGAAAAGGCCAAAACGGACGCCAAGAGCGGAAAAAACAAGGACAGCAAGGAAACCGCGGCCGAGGCCTCGGCCGCACCGTCGGATTCTCAGAAGGCAGACCGCATGGAGGACGCCTATGAGGCCACCATGGCCCAGGGCGCATCCATCACCTGGCCCCTGCAGGGCGAGGTCATGGCCACCTTCAGCCAGGACACCCTGACCTACAGCCAGACCATGGCGGACTGGCGGACCCATGAGGGCCTGGACATCGCCGCCCAGGAGGGCGCGGCAGTCTGCGCCACCCAGAGCGGTACGGTCACGGCGGTGTATCAGGATGATTTCCTGGGCAACGTGGTGGTGGTCTCCCACAGCGGCGATCTGGCCACTCTGTACGCCAACCTGGAGGCCGAGCCGGCAGTGGCTGTGGGCGATACGGTGACTGCCGGTCAGACCCTGGGCCAGGTGGGCGGAAGCGCTCTGCTGGAGACGGCAGAACCCAGCCACTTGCACTTTGAGGTCTTTGAAAACGGCGCCGCCGTGGACCCCATGGAGTATTTGCCCGACTAAGTTTCAGACGTATATCATAGAAGTTTCACAAAAAACACCGCAGATGGGGGACCAAACCCATCTGCGGTGTTTTTGCCATAAAGGGGAGAGAGAAAATGAAAAGCGGGACTAGGCCGTGTGCGCGGTGATGA
>CABSAB010000376.1 GCA_902475515.1 uncultured Eubacteriales bacterium
CCGGTGTCCTCGGCGATGTAAACGCCGTCCCCGATCATCACATAGGACCCCAGCGGGATCACCTCAGGATCTACCGCAATGGTGCGCCCGCGGGTGGGGACCGTCCCGGAGGCCGTCAGCTGCTCATAGTCCGTCCCGATCCTGGAGGGGTGCTCCGCGCTCCATTCGCCGCAGCAAATGGGACAGGTGCAGTAGGCGGTGACTGTGGCCGTCATGGTGATTCCGGGCTCTGGCGTGGGGGATGGTTCCGGCGGCCTGGTGGGGAGCGTTGCAGCCTCTCTGGGCGCCGCCTCGGTCCGGTCTGCTGCAAAGGCGCTGTGAGCCAGCGGGCAGAGGATCAGGAGGGCCAGGGCTAAGAGGAGGAGCAGGGCGAGAGTTCTGCGGTTCATTGGGATGCCTCCTTTCATTTCAAAATGTACTGCTCCCCGGCGATCACAACGGGCTCATACTTGACGCCCAGCAGGTTGCACACATCCTGTGCAGTGAAGCCCAGCTTTGAGGTGACCCCCAGCAGCTCCTGGTAGGTAAAAAGCTCCGGCTGCCGCATTCGGCGCATCATGGTTTTCTTGGTGATTCCGGCGGCCTTGGCCAGCTGCTCCAGGGTCAGCCCCAGAAACTCACGCCGCTGGGCGATAGTCGCCAGCAGGTGGCGCTTGGCCAGGTCTTGGGGTGGTTGTCTTAACTTAGGCATGGTTCATGTCCTTTCTTGTGATTTTGTTCGGCCTGTCAGATGCGTGGATGGTTGGTCATTCCATCAATGCCGCATTTTGTGCGCAATTCAGAATGCTACCATCCCATGGAATTATTCGGTTTGCAGGAATCGATCCTGCTTGGATCGTGTATTCTGTTTCGCCCGTGCATTCCACGGACTCCGAAAGCAGTCGGTCTGCTAAACCACACATAGCTTTTGTGTACTCGCACAATTCCTCCGGAATGCGTGTCTTTGCGGATTCCTCTACAAGTAGCTGCAACTGCCTGTAGAGGATTTCTTTCACCTCTTGATTCACGGGTTCACCTCCTTCTTGTTGAACCACTCCATTTCATGTGATATATTGGAAGAGAAAGGGGGAGTGTTTATGGATTTTGAATTTACTCCTGAGCAGTTAGCACGCGCCACAGAAATTGGGTTGCATCCAAGCGGCGACCTATCAGGCCAAGTACGAGAAGACCTTATGCAGGAGAGGATGCTGGATGCTATCGTCGCAATTGATAAAAATGCCGAGAATATACAGGCATCTCTCAATGCAGAAGTAAAAGATCGGCGCGCGGCGGATGCGGAAAACGCGAAGCAGAGCAAAAGACACTTTTGGATTTCTCTCTCAGTGGCAATCTTTGCTGTTGCTCTTACCGTTGCGGATATGCTTCTTAGGCTTTTCGGCATTTTGTAAGCCTCTGTACCAGCAGACATTGTTTATGATCAGAGCGACCATCAGGATAATGAGAACGATGTCAATAATGTACGGGACCAGATCTTTCAAGTGTTCACCTCCCATTCTAAATTCAATATTCACTTTAAGTGAATCGCTTGCGCAAAAAAATAAGCTCGCTCGGGCAGCCGTAAAGGTCACACAGGGCTTTAAACTTCTCGACATCGGGGGAAGTCTTTCCGCGCTCCCAATTGGAAAGGGTCCCAACATTGATGCCAAGGCTTTTGGCTGCCGCTTTTTGACTAAGACCAGCGTTTATTCTGGCGGCCTCGAGTGAGATCGTATACATAATGTGCAGCACCTCCTTTCGGTTAATTCGCCGGTGTATGCCTAGATTATATATTCGCTTTAAGCGAATGTCAATACCAAAAGTGAAATTTTTTCAAAATAATATTGATTTTTTTCGTTTTAAGTGTATAATGAGGCCATGAGGTGATTTCAATGTCCGGCTATGAAACTAAGAAGATTTTCGCCGAAAACCTGATCCGGCTTTTGGGCGAACACAATAAAACACAGCTTGACCTGGCAAACCAAATGAATGTGGCGGCATCCACAGTTTCAAGCTGGTGCACAGGAGATAAAATGCCCCGCATGGATAAGGTCGAGTGGATGGCAGAATACTTCGGGGTCCCGACTTCTGCGCTAATTGAACCGATCCAGACCACAGAGGCAAAGAGAGCCGAAACGGTTAAAGCCGCCTTCTGGGGCGGAGACAAAGACCTGTCCCAGGAAGAAATAGAGCTTCTTTGGGAAGATGTCCGCGCCTATAAGGAGTGGAAAACCGCTCAAATGAAGCAGAAAAAGAAGGAATGAGTGTCTATGGATTCCGTGCAGCGCTTGATCTCCCTGTATACATATGCGGAGACGAATCATATAGATGTAGACTGGTTCTGCATGCAGCTTGCGGAATCCATGTCCATGCCAATAGGTGCGGACCAGTGCGCCATTGTTATAGATCCTTTGCGCGTGTGCAGCATCCGGGATGAAGCGGAGAAGCTGGCACATGAGCTGGGACACTGTGAAACCGGCGGCTTTTACCCAGAATACGCTCCGCTTGACGAGCGGCAGCGGCAGGAGGATAAGCGCCATACTACCCTCTCCTTTATTTTAC
>CABSAB010000377.1 GCA_902475515.1 uncultured Eubacteriales bacterium
CCCCACGAACAGCTGGGACAGCGGCCCCGAAAGCAGCAAGCTCATCCCCAACATCAGCGCCCCGGACACCCCCACGAACACTAGGCTTTTCCGGTAGAGGTTCTGCATCTCCCCATGGTTTTCCGCCCCGAACTGATAGCTCACCAGGGGTGCGCTGCCCACACTGAAGCCGATGAACACCGCCGCGAAGATGAACGCCACATACATGATCACCCCATAGGCCGCCACGCCGTCCTCCCCCGCAAAGCGCAGCAGCTGGAAGTTGTACAGCACCGTCACAATGGAGGCCGAGATATTGCTGAGCAGCTCCGAGGCGCCGTTGGTGCAGGCCCGCAGCAGAACCTTGCCGTAAAACCGCGTTTTCCCCAGCCGCAGCAGGCTGGTATTTTTCCGCAGGAAATAGGCCACCGGCACAAGGCCCCCCACCACCTGGCTCATGGCCGTGGCGATGGCCGCCCCTGCCAAGCCCCAGCGGAACACCGCCACGAACAGGGCGTCGAGCACCATGTTGGTGAGCCCCGCCGCCACGGTGATGCCCAGCCCAAGGCCGGGCTTTTCCGCCGTGACAAAAAAGCTCTGGAACAGGAATTGCAGCATATAGCAGGGCATGGCCGCCAGGATGATGGTCCCATAGAGCACGCAGTGGTCCACCACCTCGCCCTCTGCCCCCAGCCACCGGGAAAGGGGCTCCAGCAGCGGAATGCCCACCGCCGCCATCAGCACACCGGCCAGGAACGCCGTATAGACCAGCATGGAAAAATAGCGGTTTGCCGCCTCCCGCTCCCCCTGGCCCAGGTTTTTGGCCACAATGGCCGTGCCGCCGGTGCCCAGCATAAAGCCCACCGCGCCCAGGATCATGATCACCGGGTAGATGAGATTTACCGCCACAAAGGGCGTTTTCCCCACAAAATTCGATACAAATAACCCGTCCACCACCGTGTAGATGGACGTGAAGATCATCATTACAATGGAGGGAAATACAAAGCGGATCAGCTTTCCGTAGGTAAAGTGATCCGACAGCTTAATGGGTGTTTTCATGGTCATCTCCTTCTGTTATTTGGCGGTCAAATTCCGTCTGCAGCCGCTGGGCGTAGGCCTCCAGCTCCCGGCACAGCTCCGGCGGCGCCGCCTCCAGGGCCGCCTGTTCCGCCGCGTACAGCGGTTCCAGCAGCATTTCCGCATAGGTCTTCCCCAGTCTGGTCAGGCGGATCTCCTTTTCCCGCACCTGGGGCATCAGGCGGACATATCCCGCCGCCACGCATTCCCGCACCAGCGTGTTGATGGTGGTCTTCGGGATCATCCATTCCCGGCTGATCTCCTTTTGTGTGTGGACCTTGCCGTCGTTGAGCGCATAGATCAGCGCCAGCATGTTTTCCGTGACCCCCAGGTCCTTGGCCGCGTGATAGTAGATCTCGTCGATCCGGATCAGCGTTCTGGACATCCGAAGCATCTGTTCCCGCAGATCGGTCATGTAAAATCCCCCTCAGTCCGAATTCGTACCGAAATTATAGTACGAATTCGGATTCTTGTCAAGATGTTTTATCATTCCGGGCCAAAAACAGCCCGGTTTGGGGCTGGAAACCGCCACACTTTGTGCTATAATGATGGCATATAGGATGCTGAAAACGTGGAGGTATTTTTATGAAGAAGCTGGGCTTCGGCTGTATGCGCCTGCCCATGGTGGGCGGCCCGGAGGGGCCTGTGGATCAGGCTGAGTTCAACCGGATGATCGACCGGTATCTGGAGGAGGGCTTTTGCTACTTTGACACGGCCCACGTCTATCTGGGCGGAAAGAGCGAGACCGCCCTGCGGGAGGGGCTGGTAAAGCGCTATCCCCGGGAATCCTTTGTGCTGACGGATAAGCTCTCGGGCAGCTGCTTTTCCTCGGAGGAGGAGATCCTCCCGCTGTTCCAGCGGCAGCTGGAGGCCACGGGCGCCGGCTATTTTGACTATTATCTCATGCACTCCCTGTCGGCGGAGGTGTATGAAAAATTCACCAAGCTTCACGCCTTTGAGACCGCGCAGGCGTTGAAGGCACAGGGGAAAATCCGGCACCTGGGCATCTCCTTTCACGACAAGCCCGCCGTGCTGGAACAGATCCTTTCGGAGCACCCGGAGATCGAGGTGGTCCAGATCCAGCTGAACTACCTGGACTACGACGACCCCAGCATCGAAAGCGGAGCGGTCTACCAGGTGTGCCGGAAATTCGGGAAGCCCATCCTGGTCATGGAGCCGGTGAAGGGCGGGGCCTTGGCAGCACTTCCACCCGAGGCCCAGGAGATCCTGGACCGGCGGCAAAACGGCTCACCCGCCAGCTATGCCATCCGCTACGCGGCGGCATTCCCGGGGGTGATGATGGTGCTCTCGGGCATGAGCACCCTTGCCCAGATGGAGGACAATCTCAGCTATATGCAAAACCCCCAGCCCCTGACCCCGGCGGAGCTGGAGGATATCTCCCAGGTACGGGATATCCTGCGGCGGCAGAACACGGTGCAATGCACCGGCTGCCGGTACTGCGTGGCGGGTCCGCCGTTTCA
>CABSAB010000378.1 GCA_902475515.1 uncultured Eubacteriales bacterium
TCCTGGTCCTTGCTGCCACTTTCATGGCGGGGGTCTATTATTACTCCGGCAGATGGAAAAAACGCCAGCCTCTGCTGCAAAAGAGCGGGGAGGCGGCTTAGAAACCGGTGTTGTCCGATCCGGCAAAAGACCGCTGCAAGGAAACAGTTTTCCTTGCAGCGGTCGGTTTTTATTCTTCGGCAGGATCAGCCCTTGCTGGGCAGCTCCACCGTGGCCGCAATGACCTGGGCGATCCCGCCGCCCGGCCAATTCTCGCCCCAGCAGATCAGGTCGATCAGGTGCTCGCCCTTGTCTCCCAGATACTTCTTCGTCACATAACCCTTTCCGATGATGCAGTCGGAGCACATGCCGTGGTGGTCCACACAGCGCCCCGCCACCTCGGGGACCTGGGCAAGGAAGCTGTCCGGCGCGCCGTCGTCACTCATAAAGTGCCAGTCGATGTACCGGAGCCACCCGTCGTCGCCCATGTAGTTGGTGAGCAGGCGGATGAGCATGTTCCGTCCGGTGGTGTTATAGAACATGGCCCGGCCCCCGGCCTGGTTCCGGTGGCAGTAATGGGCGGCGGTGTCAAAGTAGTAGATGCCGTAATCGTCAGCGAAGGGCTGCATCCGTGCCCGGCCCTCCTTGGTTTTGATCACATCCCGCAATGGCTGCTGCCCCATAATCTGGAGACCATGGCCCTTGATCATATCCATCTCCGTCCAGGGACCGGAGCAGATGGGGGTGGGATGGTCGCCCACGCTCACGTCCTCCCAATAGAGCTTCTCGGCGCCGCGGATGTATTCCTTGTCCCACATGTCCGAGATAAACTCCCAGTCCTCCTCGGTATAGTGGTGGACCTCGGGATGGCGCATCCGGGGCATCTTTCCACCGGGGCCTCCGGGGCCGCCCGGACCGCCGCCCAGCAGCGGGCCCCGCTCGCCGGTATAGTCATCTTTATAGAAGGAAAATACATTATGTCCCCGGGTGATACCCGTCATGACCAGTTCTCCCCGCTGATTATAAAGGCTGCCCCGGCCCTCCAGACGCATATAGCGGCCTTCGCTGCCCTCTTCGGGGGTCAGGTCCTCGATGATCATGTCGTCGCAGACAGTGGTGAAGGTGTCGCCGGGCAGGATAGGGGCGTACATCTCAAAAGCGCCGCCGTCGTTGGCCCGCTGGAGCTTGTCGCCAAAGTCCATGGGCAGCATGGGGAACATAGCTCCAGGCTCCTTCCAGCAGGGAATGGCAATGAGGGAGCCGTATTTGGTCTTTTTCGCGTATTCCTCGTCGTTAAACAGGGGATTCCAGGGGTCCCAGGCGTTGGCGTAGAGTTTCATCAGCGTAGGGTCTGCCGGAGTCACCGGAAACATGGTGGGTTTGCCGATCTGCTCCTGCAGGCGCTTCCGTGTGGCCTCCAGGATCTCCTCCTCCCGGGGACTGTATTTTCCGGGATAGACAGTCTTGAAATCGCTCATGGTTTATCTCCTTTCACATGGTGCGAATGCGCAATATCGCATTTTAGAAATGGCGGCGCGGAAACCGCGCCGCCAAAATATTCGTCGGTCCTTAACGATGCTCGTAGCGCTCATAGGCCGCCTCGTAGAACTCGGTCAGTTCGTCAAGGCCCATGGCTTCCACAGCTGCCACATAATCGTCCCACTCGGAAAGATCCCGCTCGCCCATCATAAACCGGGAGATCTCGGTGGAAACGGTGGTGTAGATATCGGTGTTCACCGCCGTCATATCCTCCGCCTCCTGGGCGGTGAAGGCCAGGGTGGGAAGACCCGAGTACAGCGCCTTATCGGCATCATAATCAAGCCAAATTTCCTTTGCCTCAATCACATAGTCCTCGTTGACGGGGTTGTTCCGGTTCACCAGCTGGAGGCCGGGGCCCTCGTCCAGGGAGTAGATGACCTGATAGCTGACCAGGTTTTCATCCCGCTCCAGCATCAGCGGCAGCGCCTGCTTCACGCCGTTTACCACCTCATAGCTCTCGCCTTCTTCAAAGCCGAAGTTCACGGCGGAGGCGCCGTCGGTGCTGTAGAACCAATCCAGGAAGGTCACAGCCTTTTCGGGCTCTTCGCAATCGGTGGTGATGACGATGTTCTTCATGCCGGAGTTCCGCTGCTTGGCATACTCATAGTTGGTGAGCTTCATGGTGTCGGTATCGGGGGTATGGGCCATGGGAACGGCCATCAGATCCATGTCGTAGTTGGTCTTGTAGCTGACCAGGTCCCGGTCCATGCCGCCGAACAGCGCGGTGTCGCCAGCGATCTGCAGGGACTGGTCGAACATCTGCTGATAGGCATAATCGGGGTCAATGAGCCCGGCGGTAAAGGCCTCGTGGAAGAATTCCACAAAGTCCCGAAGCTCGTCGGAGGTGCCGTCATAGACCAGTTCGCCGGTGGCATTGTCCACTTTGTAGGAGTGGCCGCCGGCAGTACCGAAGGCGTTCATAAAGAAGCCGCCGCGGATGTCGCCGCCGTTGGAGACGCCCATGGGGTACTTGATGCCGTTATCTTTCATGATCTTCAGGACTTCCATCCACTCG
>CABSAB010000379.1 GCA_902475515.1 uncultured Eubacteriales bacterium
ATACAACGAGGAGCTGAACCCCGATGTGACCATCGGCAAAAACATCATCGGGGAGCAGTCTGTGAAGCACTCCGGCTATGAGGTTCAGGGAGAGGTGGACCCCTTCTACTTCGAGGACTATGACGATGCCCTGTCCGAGAAGATCATGGAAATTGCCAACACCCGGGCCACCGGCAACCGGTGCAAGACCACGATGGTGGACGTGCTCTATAAGCCCGGCGCCACGGAGGAGGCATCCCCTACGGTGGTATGGGCCTACCGGGAGGATGTATATGTGGTGCCCAATTCCAAGGGCGGCGACACCTCCGGCATCCAGCTCCCCTTCACGGTCTATTACGCGGGCAACCGCACCAAGGGCACATTCAATCCCACCACCAACACCTTCACTCCGGCTTCTGCCGTAACGGAATAAAGAAAGGAGCGCTTCTTTATGGCAAAGACAATGACGCTGACCGTGGATACCGGTGCAGTGACCATTGAGGTCACTGATAAAAGCGGAAAACACCTGGGGGAGTTCTCCTTTATCCCGTCGGATTCGGATATTCTGAATCGCTATGAGCAGGTGGTGGACTTCTTTAACGCCATTAGCTTCCCGGAGAATATGACCAAGGATCAGAGCATGAAGGCACTGCGGCAGTTGGGGGATGATGTGCGGAAGCAGCTGGACATCCTCCTGGGCGCCGGTGTGTCTGACACGCTGTTTGCCAGCTGTGGACCTCTGACTCCGCTGGAGAACGGCGATTTCTTCTTTGAGAACGTCATGGACGGGATCGGAAATCTGATTGCGGAAACCACCCAGCAGCGGCTGAACAAGAAGATGAAGAAGATCAGCGCCGCCGTAAAGAAGTACAGAAAATGAGCGCATGGAGCCTGCCCACATCCCTGACTGTCGGGGGTGTGGGCTATTCCATTGAGACAGACTTTCGGAAGATCCTGAACATCCTGGCCATGCTGGGGGACCCGGAGCTGGAAGAGGACGAGAAGGCGGTAGTATTTATCATGCTGTTTTACCCCGACTATCAGTTGATCCCCCGCGAGCTGTACCAGGAAGCCGCAAATCAGGCGGTGGAATTTCTGGATATGGGACTTGGGCGGCAGGACAGCCGGAGACCGTCCACCATGGATTGGGAACAAGACGCGCCAGTGATCATTCCGGCGGTGAACCGGGTCCTGGGTCGGGAGGTGCGGGCCATGGAATATCTGCACTGGTGGACGTTCCTTGGCGCTTATATGGAAATCGGGGAAAGTCTGTTCTCCTCCGTTTTGAATATTCGGCAGAAGAAGGCCAGAGGGAAAAAGCTGGAGAAATATGAGGAGGAGTTTTACCGGGAGAACCGGAATCTGATTGACCTGAAGAAAACGCCGGGAGGCCCGGATCCGGGATTGGAACGGCTGAAACGGCAGCTGGGGTTTGTATGACCCCGGATATTAAGCATGGGAGGAGGTGCAAGGATGGCACAGTATGACGGCTCCATTGTAATCGGCACCAGCATCAACGAGGACGGGTTTGAAAAGGGGGCCGAGGATGTTGTGGCGGCGTGCCGACGTGTCGCATCTACCATTGAGGAAATATCCGAAAAACAGCGGCTTGCGCTGGAGGGCAGCATTAACGATTTTGCAAAGCAGAACGAGGCCTATGCCCAGCAGGAGGAGAAGGTCAAGCGCCTGGCGGCGGAGCTGGATAAGCTGCGGAACACCAAGGTGGAGACGGATGCTTACAAGGCGGTCAACGGTGAGATCGAGAAGCTGGAAAAGCGGTTTGATGAGCTGGTGGATAAGCAGGAGCGGTTTGTTTCGACTGGCGGTAATACGAACAGCGCTGCCTTCAAGCGCATGGACTATGACCTGGAGGGGATCATCCAAAAGCTGAACCAGGCAAAGGCGAAAAAGCGGGAGCTGGAGTCCTCCGGCGGGGCCTATCAAGCCGCCGATACCGGAAAGGCGGAATCCGACCTGTCAATCGCCCAGGCAAAACTTTCGCAGATGGGCACATCCCTGGACACCAATTATAAGCGCCTGAAGCAGAGAATGGCAGAGCTATCCGGTGGTACTGGACGGCTTTCTGCTGCGGCATCCGGTGCCGGAACGGCTGTGAAAGGACTTGCATCAAAGCTTGGCGGCGTACTGAAAAAGGGGCTGTCTGGCATTGTTGGGCTTACGAAGAAAGCGGCGGCAGGGCTGCTGCATATGGGCAAGAGCGCTAAAACTGCGAACGGCGGTCTGAACACCAGCCTTAAAACGCTGATTCGGTACGGGATCGGCGTGGAGGGGATGCTTGCCCTAGTCAATAAGCTGCGCCGTGCCCTAGTGGACGGGCTTGGAAATCTGGCGAAGTATTCAGACCGGACCAACGCCAGCATTTCCGGTATGATGTCATCCATCACCAGACTAAAAAACAGTGCGGCGGCGGCCTTTGCCCCAATCCTGAACATTGTGGCGCCGGTGGTGACCAAGCTGACGAACTTGCTTTCCACGGGCATTTCGTACATCGGTGCGTTCTTTGCCGCTCTGAGCGGC
>CABSAB010000380.1 GCA_902475515.1 uncultured Eubacteriales bacterium
GTTTCTCAATATTACCGGACGGATATTGGTGGCTACCGTCGATCACATGGAGGGCCACCGCATCCCGGTAGGCATAGCCGTCGGGGTTGTGCATGATCAGGTCCGTAAACTCGGGCTTGCCCTCGTCATTATAATCAAAGGTCACGCCCTCCACGCCGTAGTTGGCCAGGAGAATGCCTTCCTCGGTGTACAGATAGTCAGACATCTGGACAATGATCTCAGGATTCTCGCAGTTGGTGGTGATGCTCCAGCGGGAGTTGTCTACGCAGGTCTTGCGGAACTCCGTGGGGTACACCACGCCGCCCTTTTCCTTGGAGACAGGAGCAATGGCGCGGACCTCAAAGTTCGGATCGCCGCTGAGCTCGGCATAGGTGGTCATGGTGCCCACCTCATTGTAGTACAGGCCTACCTGGCCGGCACCCAGCATATCGGTGCCGTCAAACATGATCTCGTTGGCATAGTTGTAATAATCCTTGTAGATGAGCCCTTCCTCATACCACTGGTTCATCAGTTCCAGGTACTCCCGGTAGTCCTGCTCCATGGGGCCGTACTTGATCTCGCCGTCCACCACATAGAAGGCGCTGCCGATACCAAAGCCGCCGGTGACAAAGTCGTTGAAACCGGATACGGGCAGCACAAAGGCGGAATCCGCGTTCTTCTCATCCTTGAAGGCCTTCAGAACGTCGTGCAGTTCGTCATAGGTGGTGGGCATTTCAAGATTCAAGTCCTCCATCCAGTCGTTGCGGATGAAATAGCCCTTGTCGCCCCGTCCGCCGTATTTGCTGTAATCAAACAGGCTGTAGAAGGCCACCAGGTTGCCCTCGGGGGTGGAGACCTCGTTGAATATGCTGTCGTCAGCATGGATCAGCGCCGCATAGTGGGGCGCGTACTCGTCCACATAGTCCGCAAGGTTCACAAAAATTTCTTCATCAATGGCTGCGTCCGGACCGGCGGTATACAGTCCCGCCGCGCCGCTCATGACCGCCGGGAAATCTCCGGAGGCCGCCATGAGGTTGAACTGGTCCATCTGAGTGAAGAAATTCGCCATCAAAAAGGTGATATTTACCCCGGTACGCTTCTGATCCTCCGCATAGGTCTCGTTGGAATTTGCCAGATCATCCACCTGGGAGACCGCGCCGGGGGCCGCCATCCACACCTCATAGGTGGGGGAATCTTCCGTCACAGGCAGCGCCACAGGCTCCAGGTCCGCCACAAGGGCGCTCATGGGCAGATCCTCACCGTAGGCGCCCGCCGGGGCGACATCCTCCAGAGCAGAGCCTTCCGCCGCAGAACCCTGCTCCACAGGGGCGGCAGGGGTATCATTTCCGGTCTCCGGCACGGTTTCCGGCGCAGTCTGGGTACTGCCGGCGGAAACCGCCGTGCTGTTTTCCGTATCACCGCCGGCACAGGCCGCCATGGAAAGGACCATGACCGCCGCCAGCAGCAGCGCAAGTATCTTTTTCATATTTTGGTTTTCCTCCTTCGTCAAGAAACAAACTCTATGGCCTTCTCCGCCGCCAGGAACCCGCTGCACATGGCGTAGGTCATGGCGGAGAGATAGGTTTCAATGTACTGCACGCCGATGTCGCCGGGGAGCATAATGCCCCGGGTGTTGTCGCCGCAGGCATACAGGCCGGAGATGGCCGTGCCGTCGGGCCGCACCACGTTGGTGTTCTCATCGATGGTCATGCCGCCCACGGCATTCTCCTGGAACATCTTCATGATGACCGCATAGAAGGGGCCTTTCTCCAGGGGATGGGGCTTAGGCATCTCCATCATGGGCATCATCATATCATCGTCGTCATCGCCGCCGGGCGGGGGTCCCATGGGGGATTCGTCGCCGTCGCCGCCGGGAGGCGGTCCAAACCGTCCCGCCCGTACATCCGCATTGTAGCGCTCGATGTAGGTCAGGAAGTCGCCCTTATTGAAGTTCAGCTTGTCCGCCAGTTCCTCCAGGGTATCCGCCTTGACGGTGGAGCCGTCCCGCAGTTCGTTGTTGAGATCGCGCTCCCAGTGCCGGAAGGCCCGCTGCTCGTCGGGATCGGTGCTCTTCAGGCCCTTTTCCACCGCCTCGTCAAAGGACTGCTGATCGGTGATATCCCAGGCGATCCAGCCAGGCTGGGATGCAAGGCCGCCGATCTCGTGCATACCCATCTCCATGGGCATCTCCTGGCCAAACTTGTTCACCTGCACGGAGGTGCCGCCCCGGAGCATGGAAAGTACGCCGTAGCTGAAGGGATGGTGCATGGGGCCGAACATGGCCGCCCGCTTGTTCTCATAGTCGATGTGGGCGCCGATGTCCTCGCACATGGTGATGCCGTCGCCGGTGCAGGTGGCGCAGGCGTAGATATGGACAGGCTCTTTTCCCTCGTTATCCAGCATCAGGGGCTGCATTTTCTTGAGAATCTCGGGATTCCGGCTGTAGGAACCGGCGCAGACGATGGTGGCCCTGGCGCGGACCTCCACCTCGCCGCCGGGGTCCCTGGCCAGGGCACCCGCCACAG
>CABSAB010000381.1 GCA_902475515.1 uncultured Eubacteriales bacterium
ATCGAGGAAGCGAAAATTCTGGCGTCGGACGGCTCCCCGTAGCTGCCGCAGCCGAGAATGCCGTCCACCTCAGGGAGCTCCTCCATGAGCTCGTCCTTGTACCGCTGGGAAAGGCATCCGGTGACCAGAATCTTTCCGATCTTCCCCTCGTTTTTGAGAAGTCCCAGTTCCAGGATCTCCTGGATGGCCTCGCTTTTGGCGCTTTCAATGAAGCCGCAGGTGTTGACGATGGTCACATCGCTGTATTCCACCTCGGTGGTGACGTCGTATCCCGCCTCATGCAAAAGACACAGCATCTGCTCCGCGTCCACCTGGTTCTTCGCGCAGCCCAGGGATACCATTGCTACTTTTTTGCCCATGTTAAAACCTCCGGAGTTAGAGATGAGAGATAAGAGTGAAGCGTGGAGATGTGGTGTGCCTGCGGCACGATTTTGATTAAGCGTCCGTAAACGGAACATGATTCCCGTAGGGGCATGACTTGTCGTGCCCGTCTGCCCCCCGAAACCGTCGGCACCGGCAGCCCGTTAAATGAGTGTTGATGTAAGTCCGGCGCGAGTAGGGGCGTTGCCTTCGGCGTGGGAGAAGTGATTCGGCTGTGGATCGTCCTCTAAGGTGGTGCTTGACGGAAGTGACGGCGGTGCCGCACCAGCCAGCAAGTTTCGCTCCATGGCGCGCGCAGAAGTGATGCCTTTCAAGCGTGCGCAGCTGAGCGGGGCGATCCCGTAAACAGGTTCTGCACCATGTACGCCAGTTTCCAAAGGCGGAGCCTTTGGTTGCTCTTTCGTACCTTTCTGTCAACACAGAAAGGTACCCGCCGGAGGCGCAGGATGCAGTGGCATATCTGATTGGAGTGTTCCCGCAAAATGGAGCAACGGGCCGATGTGGGCATCGGCCCCTACGGATGCACATTAAAAGAACGGGGGAACGGATTGCCACACCACTCTGCGGACTGGTTCGCAATGACACTCGTTATTGGGAGTGCGTACCGGCGGGCGATTGATAATCGCCCCTACGGGGGACACGGGGGAGGGGTTACGCCCCATCCCAGCCGTCGTCCTCAAACTCCAGCCCCGCTTGATAACGCAGCAGCGCCGCCCGGATATCGCCCCAGCTGTGGCCACGCCTTTGCAGGGCCGCTGTAACACGCTGAAGCTCCTTCTGGTCCGAGTCCTGTCCCCGGAGCCGTTTGCTTAAAAACGCATCGATGGCATTGCCCATATCGGGGAGCTCCGCAAGGGCCTCCTCCCAATATTCCTTGGGAATGCCCTTTTGATAGAGCTCCTGCCGGATACGGCTGGCGCCATACCCCTTGTCCACGCAGCGCTGGACCAGGCGCTTTGCCATGGCCCCATCATTCACCGCGCCCAGCTCCTTGAGCCAGTCCACCGCCTCACCGGCGTCCTCGGGGCGCTCGCCCCGCTGGATCAGCCGCCGTTTCAGCTCCTTTTCGGAAACGCTGGTGGCCGAGACGATCCGCACCGCACGGTCCTTGGCCGAGGCCTTCTGCGCCGCCTCCTGGAGTTCTCCCAGGGCTTCTTCAGAGATATCCATACCCTGATACAGCCCCTGGCGGACCACGATGTCCGTGGCAAGCTTCATGCGGGTGCCATCGTCAAACCACAGCGTCACCCGGCTGCCGTCGGTGCCCACCGCGGTCATTTTCGTGAGGATCATACAAGGATATCGTCGTCGTCGTCAAATTCATCGGCGGAGATATCCACCGCGCCGGTTACCGCTGTGGCCGGGCCGCTTGCCCGTCCGCTTCTCTTGGCGGCCTTCTCCTCCTGCTGCCGGGCCACCTCTGCCCGGATGGCAGCCTCCAGAGCCTCCGCCGCTTCGGGATTATCCCGGAGATACAGCTTGGCATTATCCCGGCCCTGGCCGATGCGCTCCTCGCCAATGGAGAACCAGCTGCCGCTCTTGTTCACCAGATCGTATTTCACGCCCAGGTCGATGAGCTCGCCCGTGTGGGAGATGCCCTCGCCGTACATGATATCGAACTCCGCCTCCCGGAAGGGGGGCGCCACTTTGTTCTTCACCACGCGGACCCGGGTATGGTTGCCCACGCCCTCGCTGCCCACCTTGAGCATCTCGGTTTTGCGGATATCCAGCCGCACGGAGGCGAAGAACTTCAGCGCCCGGCCGCCGGTGGTGGTCTCGGAGCTGCCGTAGATCACGCCGATCTTGTCGCGGATCTGGTTGATGAAGATAACCATGCAGCCCGTCTTGTTGATGGAACCTGCCAGCTTCCGCAGGGCCTGGGACATAAGCCGGGCCTGGAGGCCCACCACCGTGTCGCCCATCTCTCCTTCGATCTCCGCCCGGGGGGTCAGCGCCGCCACGGAGTCCACCACCACGGCGGAAACCGCGCCGGAGCGGACCAATGCGTCTGTAATCTCCAATGCCTGCTCGCCGTAGTCCGGCTGGGAGACAAGCAGGTTGTCAATATCCACGCCCAGGGCCGCGGGCCGGAATCCTCCGGTAAGACCACCC
>CABSAB010000382.1 GCA_902475515.1 uncultured Eubacteriales bacterium
CACCCTTTAGCTCTGAGGGACTTTGGAGCAAGGTCACCAGCTCCAAAAGGCTTACAAGATAATCCACCCCCAGCGCATTGTTGGGTGTCTTGAGGATTTCTCCATCGCCCCCCAGAGTCCGCAGGGCTTCCTCCCTGGCCCGGGCGTAGGACACACCGCTTTTCAGCTGCTGCCGCAGGGCTTCTTCGAATCGATCCGAATGAAGCAGCGCCGCCGTGTTCCGGAGCGCCGCCAAATCGCCGCACTCACTACCGAAGCACAGGGCATCCACACACCCCAGCCTGTCCAGCCACGCAACTGCGCCATTCGCAAAATAGCCCGCCCCGCTGACAGCGGCCGTGATGGGCAGCTCCAGCACCAGGTCCGCCCCCTGCTCCACCGCAGCCGCCGCACGGCTCCATTTATCAAAAATCGCAGGCTCTCCCCGCTGCACATAATTTCCGCTCATGAGGCAAACGACAGCCGTCTCGGCGCCCAAAAGCTCCCGGGTCTTTTCGATCTGAAACCGGTGTCCCCGGTGAAAGGGGTTGTATTCGCAGATGATTCCGGCAGTCCTCACGAAAATTTTCCTCCAAATCACAGAATTTCGGTAAAAAAACAGTTGTCCAATCGAAGTTTTTGTACTAAAATATAGAAAGTTATGGTTCCCGGCTCTATTTTAATCCGGGAACAGCGTAATTTCAAGAAATTCTTTTAGGAGATGAAGAGTATGAACGTATTAGTTATCAACGCAGGCAGCTCCTCGCTGAAGTATCAGCTGATGGACCCCGCCACCGGTAACCTCCTGGCCAAGGGCCTGTGCGAGCGCATCGGCATCGACGGCAAGTTCACCTACAAGCCCCAGGTGGCCGGCAAGGAGACCCTGGACGCGGTGGACGTGGCCATGCCCACCCATGCCGAGGCCATTGAGGCCGTGCTGGGCGCTCTGGTAGACCCCAAGAACGGCGTCATCGGCTCCATGAAGGAGATCGACGCGGTGGGCCACCGTGTGGTGCACGGCGGCGAGAAGTTCGCTTCTTCCGTGGTCATCACCGATGAGGTCATGAAGGCCATTGAGGAGTGCAACCCCCTGGCCCCCCTGCACAACCCCGCCAACATCATCGGCATCAAGGCCTGCCAGGCCCAGATGCCCGGCGTTCCCATGGTTGCTGTGTTCGATACCGCCTTCCATCAGACCATGCCCGCCAAGGCTTACACCTACGCCATCCCCTATGAGTACTATGAGAACGACAAGATGCGCCGCTACGGCTTCCACGGCACCTCTCACCGCTATGTGTCCCAGCGCTGCGCCGAGATCCTGGGTAAGAAGCCCGAGGAGCTGAAGATCGTCTCCTGCCATCTGGGCAATGGCTCCTCCATTACCGCCGTGGACGGCGGCAAGAGCGTGGACACCTCCATGGGCCTGACCCCCCTGGCCGGCCTTCCCATGGGCACCCGTTCCGGCGACATGGACGCGGGCGTCATCGAGTTCATCGCCAACAAGTACAACATGAGCGTTGCCGAGGCCGTGAACATGCTGAACAAGAAGTCCGGCGTGCTGGGCATCTCCGGTGCCTTGGCGATCATCAGTTCCTCGTTCCGGTGTGTCCTCCGACTTCCGTGATCTGGACAACGCCGCCGCCCAGGGCAATAAGCGCGCCGCGCTGGCTGTGGAGGTCTTTGAGTATGGCGTTCGCAAGATGATCGCCGAGTATGCCGCCGCCATGGGCGGTGTGGACGCGGTGATCTTCACCGCCGGCGTGGGCGAAAACTCCGCCGACATGCGTCTGCACTTTGTGGACGGCCTGCAGTTCATGGGCATTGAGATCGACCCCGAGAAGAACAACTTCCGCGGCGAGGAGCGCATTGTCTCTCCCGACGGCGCCAAGGTCAAGGTTCTGGTGATCCCCACCAACGAGGAACTGATGATCGCCAAGGATACCGCTGAACTGGTTGGCTGATTTCTCCTGAACGATAGAAACGCCGGAGGCTTAGGGCTCCGGCGTTTTCTTTTTCATTCACAGCAGGAGTTTTCGGAACCCATAAAATGAGGCTCTCTATGTATTTGCGGGGGACTCACTTAGCAAACTTGCAAGTGCATTCTGAGAATACGCACCAGCTCGCACTTCCGTATTCCTATTCTCCAAGCCAGCAGTCAACATTTCTTCTTTATTTCCCCGCCTCCATCTGCTATAATACACCCAAACGAAAGGAGGCAGTCCTTTGGAACATAAAACGGATTTCCTCTGCAGCATCATTCTGCTGGTGTGCGCCCTGGGAGCGGCTGTGGTTGCCACCGCTATGGCCATGGGCGGCCTCGGACAGGAAGGAAGCGCGGCGGCGGCAATTTTCTGTCTGCTTTTCTTTCTGCTGGGGAGCTTTCTGCTCGTGCGGTTTTCCCCTTTTGCCGATGCCGAAAACGCCCTGTGGGCCGCAGTGATTTTATATTTGGCCCTATGTCTGCGAATGATCTTCTTTAACCACATCTCCCCGGACTATGTGA
>CABSAB010000383.1 GCA_902475515.1 uncultured Eubacteriales bacterium
GTGTTTGCTTCGTTACTTGACCGCTTCTTTTCCGTTTTGCCGTATACCCAGGCCGAAGGTAGCTGCCTCCCGTCGGAAAGATCCGGATTGGAGCAGCGGGTCACGCATTCGCCTTTGTAATACATAATGGCGCTGGTGCCGCCGTCCAGATTCATGGCCTGCACGCAGCCGTATTTCTGCAAAATCTCGGCGCATTCCTCCACGCCGCAGCCGACGCTGTCTGTCAGTCGGCCCTCCATCACCAGCATCATGGTCTCCAGCCGGTCGGACTGCCCGATCAGCGCCCGGGGGTTGACGCTGTTCCAGGTGGGGTCCGTCACGTTCTTCCCGTCCACCAGGACAGCCGGCATGAACTCCACCGCCTCCCGGGTGCCGCTGTCCACCGGAGCGGAGGAATCCACCACATACATCTTTCCGTCTTCCCGGAGTTCCAGGCGCTTGTAACTGTCTCCCATGGCGGTGCCATAGACCTCACCGCCGCTGACCATCAGGCCCGAGAGCTGGCCGCCGTTGGCCTCGCCGTTTCCATCGACAAAGGAGCTGCCCGTCATAGCCAGCACACCGCCGTTTGTCTCACAGATCTCCCCGACGGTCTGGCCGGATTCGCCCAAATTGGCAGAAGGGCACAGCCGCAGCATCTTTGCATCTTGTTTACAGATGGCCAGCACACCCCGGGTGTTTGGTTCTGCCTCCACCCGCACCAGCAGGACGCCGTCCCTGGCGTTCAACGCCAGCACTTGGTCGCCGTTTTTGGTGCGGATGTCCGTGCCGGAGGCTGAGAGACTGCTCTCGTTGATATCGATGAACGCCCAGCCGTTCTCCAGGGCCTCTGGATGTGCGTCCAGATAGTTCCGCATAGAGCTTTCGTCCAGCTCGTGGAACAGGGCGAAGAAGGCCTCCTCGTTCAGCACGCTGTCCAGGAGCTTCAGGTCCTTCTGGTCCTGGGAAGCCTCCGGAGGCACGTCTTCCACATAACCATAGCTTGCGTCTCCGCCGGGGTCGATGCGGTGGGTCTCTCCGGTGGCGGTGTTGTGGAAATACAGCCCCGGATGGTCCTCCCGGTTATCGTCATAGTAGTACCCACCGGGACCCGCCGCCGTATACTCGGAATAGACAGGTTCCTCCCGCTCGGTGAGCGTGCCCGTTACAAGGTCATATTCCGCCACCTTCCCGTATGGCTCATTCACCTCACCGGAGGTGTAGAGATAGTAGTAGGAATACTCCCAATAGAGGGTATCGCCCTCCCGGCAGATGGGGCCAAAGATGGCCTCCTCCGGCGAAAACAGATTGGTGGTCTCCAGTGTGTCGTAGTCCAGCCGATAGACATGATAGCCGGAATCGTCATCGTAGAAGTACGTGTCAATGATGATGCAGTCGTCAAAGTACGCGCAGGGGCTGACATGATACATGGCCCCCTCCGGGAACTGGAAGTCCATGAGCCGGTTCTCCCCGGTGTTCAGGTCCAGGGCGTAAAACTCGGGGTTGACCGTCACATAGGTAGTCCGGTAGTAGATCACCCCGTCCCGGAGATAGCAGTCCTGAAGCTCAAAGCCCCGGTCCTCGCACCGGTACAGCTCCCGGGTCTCACCGCTGGCCGTGTCCAGCGCAAAGAACGCAAAGGCGTATTCGTCCTCATAGCTCCGCGCGGAATAATAGATGGTGTCGCCCAGCACATCGATCAGCGTGCCGCCGCCGTATTCGTTCCAGGGCAGCGTGCCCACCTTGCGCATACTGTGGCCCTCCAGGGCATAGATATCGCCGGTGGTGGTGTCCGTGCAGTAATCGCCGGACTGGGCCCGGGTAAAGCCCGCCGGGAACTCGCCCAGCCGCACCGTGCTGTTAATTTCGGGATCATAGCAGTAAATGCCCGCGTCAAAAATGCGGTAAGGCTCCTGGGCCTCGGTATAGGTGGAAAAATACAGGATATTATCCGACAGGAGCATGAAACTTTGATCCCAGCGCTGCTCGGAGCAGTCTTGCCCCGGATTGGCCGGGGTCGGCTCCGCCGGGTCCTCCGACCCGACCACAAAATCCTCGCCAAAGGCCTCGCCCTGAGGCTCGCCGCGCATCCCGAAAAATACCCCGGTGCCGATGCCCGCCGCCAGCAGCAGGCAGGCCGCTGCCGTCAGAGCGGTGCGGAACACCCGCGAGGGCCGCCAGCCCGCTTCGCTTTTGGCCAGGAGCTTCTCGTCCAGCTCGCCGATGGCCTGATACAAGTCCTCTTTTCTCATAGAAAAAATCCCTCCCGGACCAGCCTGTCCCGCAGCCCCGCCCGGGTGCGGCTGAGGATCACGCTGACGTTATTTGGTGTCAAATGATATTTTTTTGCAATGCCCGAAACCGGCTCCGTATAGAAGTACCGCCGCAGGAAGATGTTTCGCTCCCGCTCCGGCAGCTCCTCCACAAACGCCCCGATCGCACGCCGAAGCTCCCGGTATTCCAGCTCGTCCGACACGTCGCCGGGGACTGCGATGCAGGTCT
>CABSAB010000384.1 GCA_902475515.1 uncultured Eubacteriales bacterium
TCAATACCACCTGCCCCAAGTGCGGCGGCCCCGCCAAGCGGGAGACGGACACCATGCCCCAGTGGGCCGGGTCCAGCTGGTATTTCCTGCGGTATATGGACCCCCACAACAGCGAGGCCCTGGCCTCCCCGGAGGCCCTGAAGTATTGGGGCCAGGTGGACTGGTATAACGGCGGTATGGAGCATACTACGCTCCACCTGCTCTACAGCCGGTTCTGGAACAATTTCCTCCACGACATCGGTGTGGTGCCCCATGCCGAGCCCTATAAAAAGCGCACCAGCCATGGCATGATCCTGGGGCGGAACCCCCACTATGTGGGCAACTTCGAGACTCAGGAGGAGAAGGACGAGATGGTCCGCAAGTACGGCTCCCAGGCCCAGCGGCCCGCTGTGAAGATGTCCAAATCCCTGGGCAATGTGGTCAACCCTGACGACGTGATCGCCGCCTATGGCGCTGACACCATGCGGCTGTATATCCTCTTTATCGGCGATTTTGAGAAGACTGCCACCTGGTCCGATGAGGCCGTCAAGGGCTGTAAGCGCTTTTTGGATAAGGTCTGGAACCTGGCGGAGACCGTCACCGATCAGGAGACGGAATACAGCCAGAAAAATGAGATCGCCATGCACAAGACCATCAAGAAGGTCACCGAGGATATTGATGCCCTCAAGGCCAACACCGCCATTGCGGCCCTGATGAGCCTTGTGAATACCATGAACGGGACCGGCTGCAACCGGGCGGAGCTCCGGACGCTGCTGCTGCTGCTGTCGCCCTTTGCCCCCCATATCGCCGAGGAGCTGTGGGAGATGCACGGCTTTGAGGGCTACTGCACCGTGACGGCCTGGCCCGCCTTTGAGGAGAGCAAGACCGTGGATGCAGAGATCGACATGGCCATCCAGGTCAACGGCAAGTTCCGGGGCACCATGCGGATTGCTGCTGACGTTTCCAAGGAGGAGGCGGAGGCCGCCGCCCTGGAGACGGATATCGTGAAGCGCCAGATGGAGAATATCGGCGGCCAGGTCCGAAAAGTCATTGTGGTGCCTGGGAAGCTCATTAACCTGATCATCAAGTGAGCAAGGACTTCAGGAGAAAACGTAAGTTTTTCTTGACATTTCCCTGATCCTTGCATATAATAAGAAAAGCCATCGAATGGCCCTTAAAGCATTCCGTTTTTGGAATTGCATCGGAGGGAGGGAAAACCATGTCTGAGATCCGCGTGAAAGAAAATGAGTCTCTGGAGAGTGCGCTCAAGAGATTCAAGCGTAGCTGTGCGAAGGATGGCGTTATCGCTGAGGTCAAGAAGCGTGAGCATTATGTAAGCCCCAGCCTGAAACGTAAGCAGAAGTCTGAAGCTGCCCGCAAGAACAATAAGAGAAAGTATTATTGATCCTTTCATAAGCTTTTCAGCACCCCGTATATTTGCGGGGTGCTTTTCTCTAGGAAAAGAGCGTTTTCCGAAGCCCCGGATCGGGGATCAGCACCATGGAAATGCCGGCGGCTTCCACGGTGTTCAGCTTCTCCCGGAGACTTTTTTGTGTGTCAAACAGCACGGCGTGAACGGTCCCATCCGCTTGATAGGTGAAATATTCCGTGCACAGCGTCTCTGAAAAATAGCAGGGGGCATTGCCGCGGCGCTGTTTGAGCTCTGCGGCTGTGAGGCGGTTTCCCACACCGGAGGGGCAGGGTAGGGAGAAATCCATGCGGACAGGATCGAGCACGACACAGAGATTTCCGCCGGCGGCCTCCTTTGCGGCCCGCAGATAGGAACGCAAGCTCCCGCCGGAGACGGCGCAGTCCGCGAGATACACCCCTGCGGGGACTTCCTCCTCCCGGGCGAAAACGGTCATTGACAAGATGGCCACCTCCTGCTACTATGGATTTCGATAATTTTCTCATCGGAAAGAGATTCCGGTCTGGGACAGCTTATGCCCCGGCGGCCCAAAACAGAACGAAAAGGGTGTATGTGCATGAACCCATACGCGCGCATGGAGGTTTCCTCCATCACCGAACTGACGCCTCAGCGGCTCCAGAACCTGGGCATCCGGCTGATGCTGCTGGATTTTGACAACACCATCGTCCCCTATACCACGGTGGAACCAAGCGGAGAAATTTCAGCCTGGTTTGCGGCCCTCCGGGCGGCGGGGATCAAGGTGATGGTGGTCTCCAACAGCCGAAAGAGCCGCCGGGTGCCGGAATTTTGCGAAAAGCGGGACATTCCCTGGATCATCAAGGCAGGAAAGCCCAGTCCCAAGGGCCTGCTGCGGGCCATGGAGCAGATGGACTGCACCCCGCGGGAGACAGCCATGGCGGGGGATCAGACCTTTACCGACGTGCTGGCGGCCAACGCCGCGGGGGTCCTCTCCGTGCTGGTGCGGCCGATTAATTTGGATAATCCATTCCGGAAACTTCGCTATGCTCTGGAGCAGCCCTTTATCCGGGGCGGACGAAAGCGGCGAAAAAATTCGGGAAATAGCCTGTAACAC
>CABSAB010000385.1 GCA_902475515.1 uncultured Eubacteriales bacterium
CGGCAGCCGCGGCGGGGGACAAGAAGTTGGAAATGATCCCCCCGCCGCGTCCAAAAGCCGCATGGCGTTGGTCTTACTCATGCCGATTCCTCCAAAAAACTGGCCTTTTCCGCCGTGATATGCTATATTAACACAAAAGGATGTGATGGTATGACCATACAGGAAGTGCTCACCCGGCTGGATTCCCTCCGGGACGAGAAATACCGCAAATTCAACGAAAGCCTGATCCCCGGCGCCGAGGGCACCTCCTACGGTGTGCGCCTGCCTCAGCTGCGGACCATTGCCAAGGAGATCATCCGGGGCAACTGGCAGCAGTTTCTATCCGACGCCCAGGGCAGCGATATCTATGAGGTCATCATGCTCCGGGGGTTGGTCATTGCCACAGCCCCCTGCGACTATGAAGCCCGCCTTGCCATGCTTGCCGATTTCGTCCCCGCCATCTCCAACTGGGCCGTGTGCGACTGCGTGACCTCCAGCATCAAGTCCGCAAAGAAACACCTGCCGGAAACCTGGGCATTTCTCCAGCCTTATCTCGAAAGCCGGGAGGAGTTTCCCCTGCGTTTCGCCGTGGTCATGCTGATGGACTATTTTATTGCAGACGAATACATAGACCGGGTGCTGGATATCTACCGGTCCATCCGCCACGAGGCGTATTATGTAAACATGGCCATTGCCTGGGCGCTTTCCGTGTGCTTTGTGAAATTCCGGGAAAAGACCCTGCCGCTCTTTCAGGCGCAGGTCCTCTCCCCCTGGGTCCAGAACAAGGCCATTCAGAAATGCCGGGAGAGCCGCCGGGTGTCGGCGGAAGATAAGGAAATGCTATTGCAATATAAACTGTAACATGGCGGGGGCTTACCCCCGCCCTTGTCCATTCTAGGACGCCTGATCCAGATAAAACAACCCATTCTTTCGGTGCTCGGCATCCGCCAGGTTGTTATAGGCCACCTTCCGGTAGTCCTGCACCAGCTCCCACAGGGCGTTTTTCTGGTCCGCCTGGAAGAAGTTCCCCTCCGCGTCCCGGCAGCCCATGGCCGTGATCACGGGAAGCTTCGTGTACAGGTCCGCCAGGTATGCGTTATAGTCTGGCATATCGATACCCGCCACCTGCATCAGCAGGGTGGAAAGGTAGTTCATGCTGATCTCCTCCACCCAGCCCTCGGGAATGTCGTAGTTGGCCCAGAGGATGAACCGGGTGATATAGCGCTTCTGCTGGGTCTCATCGTCCATCTGGCTGATGGACTGCCCCATGACCTCAGAATAGAAGCTGTCTTCGATAAAAGGCTGATGGTCGCCAAACATCAAGACAATGGTAGGCTCCTCCACCTGCTCAAAATAGGAGATCAGGTCCTCGAAGGCCTCGTCGGTCTTCTTCACCAGGGAGAGATACTGGTCCGTCTTGGGATAGTCCCCCTCGGTGGAGGTCAGCTCCACCTCCTGCCTAAAGTTGTCGAACTTCTGATTGTAGCTGGAGTGGGACTGCATGGTGACGTTAAACAGGAAGAAGGGCTCGCCCTCCTCCTTGTTCTCGTACATCTCAATGACCTTTTTAAAATCATAGGCATCGCTGACATACCGCCGCAGGATGATATCCTCCCCAGGATACCGCTGCTTCAAAAGGCGCTTGTACAGGCTGTAATTGTAGCCGCTGGACTTATACCGGTCCAGAATGTCCTGATCCACCATGTCCTCCAGGGTGGTAAAGCTCCGGAATCCCATAAGATCGTACACGCTGACCCGGTTCCAGCTGCTCTCATAGTAGGGATGGAACGCGTCGGCGGTGTATTTTTGGCTCAGCAGCGTGGACACCAGTCCGGGCTGCTGATTTTTCACATACAGCTGATAGGCGTTGCTGCCTGCGGGCAAAAATGCCATGGCATTTCCGGTCAGGAATTCAAATTCCGTGTTGCTGGTGCCGGTGCCGATGGTGGAGACATAGACATTTCCCTGAATGGTGTTCTCCTCCATGCTGTCGATAAAGGGCATATAAGGGATGTTGGTCTCGATATCTCCCACTACATCAAGATCGGAAAAGCTCTCGTTCATCACCACAATGATATTGGGGGTGATGCCCTGCTCCCCGGCGGTCTTGACGGAATGGACCTGCCGGGCCGCCTCCTCCGGGTCCATCCCCTGCCGGATCAAAGCCGTCTCCAGAATGTTGTCCGTTCCATCGGCAAGCTGCCCGTTTACAATGTCCTCCACCTCGTCCGGATCATAGCCCGCCGGGGTGGTGAGCCAGAGGTATTTGGTATTCAGCGTGAATTCCAGCAGGGCACCGTGGTTCTTGTAGCCCCGGGTCTGGTTGAAGAAATCGGGCTTCAAGCCGTAGTCCGCCACCGTATCCGTATAATAGAAGGTATAGGCAAAGCCGCACACGATCACAAGGCTTAAAAGCCGCACAAATATCTTCACCGGCAGCTTCCAGCGGGACATCCTGAGCCGGCAGAATACCGCCAT
>CABSAB010000386.1 GCA_902475515.1 uncultured Eubacteriales bacterium
CAAAGACAGCAGCAAGCATACGAAAATTATGTAAAACAGAAGACGCCGGTCCACAATCTTCCGGCCAATATGGCAAAGGCTTTTGTGACCGGCGGAGCCATCTGCGTGATCGGACAGGCAATCCTTAATTTCTGCGATAAATCAGGACTTGATAAGGATATCAGCGGAGGATGGACCTCCATGATACTCGTTCTTTTAAGCGTCCTTCTGACAGGGTTTAACATTTACCCAGGGATAGCGAAATGGGGAGGTGCCGGCGCGCTGGTACCCATTACCGGATTCGCCAACTCTGTGGCCGCTCCAGCGATCGAATACAAGAAAGAAGGACAGGTCATGGGCATCGGCTGCAAGATCTTTACCATTGCAGGCCCGGTCATCCTGTATGGAATATTTACCAGCTGGCTACTGGGGCTTGGCTACTGGATATTGAAGATAAGCGGGGTATTTTAATATGATAAAAGGACAGCAAAGCATTCAATTCGAGGAATCTCCATTTTTGATCAGCAGCGCTTCCGTGGTAGGAAAAAAGGAGGGAGAAGGACCTCTGGGCAAGATGTTCGATATGGTAGAGAGCGAAGATCTCTTTGGCGAGGACACCTGGGAAGCGGCGGAGAGCACTATGCAGAAGGAAGCGTGCCTTCTGGCGATGGGGAAAGAGCATCTGGAGCCTGCAGACATCAGATATCTCTTTGGCGGAGACTTGCTGCGCCAAGGAATTGCCACGTCAATCGGAGTAGAGGGGCTGGGAATCCCTATGTTTGGACTGTTTGGGGCGTGCTCTACGGCAGGGGAAGCTCTGGCACTCGCATCTATGAGCGTTGCGGGAAACTATGGGGATTATATGATGGCAGTTACTTCCAGCCATTTTGGAAGCGCGGAGAAGGAATTCCGTTTTCCGCTTGGATACGCGAACCAGAGGCCGCTGTCCGCACAGTGGACGGTGACCGGAAGCGGGGCCTTTATACTGGGAAAAAAGCGAAGCCACGTGAGGATAACCGGAGTCACCATCGGCAAGATTGTGGACTATGGTCTTAAGGATTCCCAGAACATGGGAGCCTGTATGGCGCCAGCAGCCTGCGACACCATCATCCAGAACCTGGAAGACTTTGGATACGCGCCGGAAGATTACAGCCGGATTATTACCGGGGATCTGGGATATGTAGGTCAGAGTATTCTGTTCGATCTGATGAGAGGCAGAGGGTATGACATCAAGAAGAACCATATGGACTGCGGCATGACCATCTTTGACCAGCAGACGCAGGACACCCACGCGGGGGGAAGCGGCTGCGGCTGCGCGGCCACTACGCTGTCGGCCTATATCCTTCCGAAACTGATCAAGGGGGAATGGAAGCGGATCCTATTTGTCCCCACGGGAGCGCTGATGTCCACCGTCAGCTTCAACGAAGGTGCCAGCGTGCCGGGAATCGCCCATGGAATCGTGCTGGAACATTGCTAGCAGGAAGGAGAAAAGTATGGATTATTTAAAAGCATTTTTGATCGGAGGATTGATCTGCGCTCTGGTGCAGATCCTGCTGGATCGGACGAAACTGATGCCGGGACGCATCATGGTGCTTCTGGTGTGCGGCGGAGCCGTTCTGGGAGCCTTGCAGCTGTACCAGCCGTTCCAGGACTTCGCCGGAGCCGGGGCAAGCGTTCCGCTTACCGGGTTTGGGAATCTTTTATGGAAAGGCGTCAAAGAAGCGGTAGAGAAAGAAGGATTTATCGGAATCTTCCTGGGCGGCTTTAAAGCCAGCGCGGTTGGAATCTCGGCGGCACTGATATTCGGCTACCTGGCATCCATGGTATTTGATCCTAAGATGAAAAAGTAAAAAAACTGGTTGTTTTCTCTATTTGTTAATGGTATTGTAGAAATAGTGAGTTTATTTGTACATTAGGAGGAAACCAATGAATTACTTAAACATCATCATACCTTTTGTAGGCGGGCTTGGAATGTTCATCTATGGTATGCAGATCATGGCCCAGGGCCTCGAGAATGCGGCAGGCAATAAGATGAAATCCCTGCTGGAAGTGCTGACGAAGAATAAGCTGATGGGAGTGCTGCTTGGAGCCGCGATCACCGCGGTTATCCAGAGTTCCTCAGCCACTACGGTCATGGTCGTGGGATTTGTAAATGCGGGAATTATGAATCTGACCCAGGCTATGGGCGTCATTATGGGAGCGAATGTAGGTACCACTGTAACCGGATGGCTGGTATCTTCTGTCGAGTGGGCCAAGTTCCTAAGTCCGGCCACTCTGGCTCCGATCGCGGTCATGCTGGGCGTGATCATCATGCTGACCGGGAAAAGACGCTCATCCAAAGAGATCGCCAGCATTGTCGTAGGCTTTGGCTTGTTATTTATTGGTATTACAACTATGTCATCGGCAGTAGCGCCGCTGCAGGAATCAGAAGGATTCCGCAGTATCTTTGTTACACTGGGGATTGCAGTAATACA
>CABSAB010000387.1 GCA_902475515.1 uncultured Eubacteriales bacterium
ATGTCTCGGCGGAAACGGAGAGATTGGCGATGGGTCCTACGAATATATCGGCGGGCCAAGCGACCTCTACAATGACTATAGACCCTGGAAAGAGCATCTGGCCGATATCGAGAAGATCGTGATCCAAGAGGGCATTACGCGGATTGGATCTTCGGCATTCCGTGACTGCACCGAGACCAGCGTGGAACTGCCGGAGAGTTTGGTTGAAATTGCTGAACAGGCGTTTGCGGGAAATTCAAAATTAAGCACTATCAAGTTTCCTGGAAGTCTTAAGAAAATCGGTAAAAATGTGTTTTCAGGTTGCGGATTTGAGCAAATTGATATTCCAGCAACGCTAACGGATATCGATGAAAATGCGTTTAGCGGTTCTTCGCTAAAGAGCGTTACGATTCACGGAGACAGGGCACTGCCTTATGGTGTATTTCAATACTGCCTTTCTCTGACAGATGTCTATTGCGATGGCCTTGTGACATTTGCAAAAGAAGAGATCATTGACACGTATGTCTATTACTGCGTATTCAAGTACAGCAACGAGGATAATGGAGGCGTTACAGTTCATTACCCCGTGGGCAATGAGGCTGCTGCGGCCTGTATGGCGGAGGAGTCTGCCAAACACGAGACATGCGGAACGTGCCAGCTGACCTGGAAGCAGGACTACGAGCCGCCCAAGAAGGACCCCTGCGCCGAAGGCCACAGCTTCACCGAGCACAAGGTGCTCAAGGAGTCCACGACCACGACCCATGGCGCCATAGAGTACACCTGCACAGTCTGCAAAAAGACCGTTACCGAGGAGCTCCCCCTGAACACCTTCTCGGATATCAAGCTCACCAAGGACACTGAGTGGTACTATGCCCCCACCCTGTGGGCTGTGGAGAACCACATTACGGACGGCATGAATCCCAATGCGGCGGAGTTTGTCCCCGAGGGCCTTTGCACCCGCGCCCAGGTGGTGACCTTCCTCTGGCGGGCCGCCGGACGGCCGGAGCCCAAGAGCACCACGAATCCCTTTGTGGACGTGAAGGATACCGAGCACACGAACTGGTACTATAAGGCGGTCCTCTGGGCGGTGGAAAATGGGATCACCACCGGTACCGATGCCACCCATTTCTCTCCCGAAGTGGTGTGCAACCGGGCCATGGTGGCAACATTCATCTGGCGCTCCAATGGCAAGCCCGCACCGGCGAGCACGGCGAGTTCCTTCTCCGATGTCAAGGACAGCAAGGAATATTACTATCATGCCGTTCTCTGGGCCACAGAGAACAGCGTGATCAACGGCATGGGCGACGGCACCTTTGCCCCCATGGCAGACTGCCAGCGGGCCCATGTGGTGGCGATGCTCTATCGGGACGCCATGCGTTGAATCCGCGTTTTCATTCCATAACCATAAAGGCAGACGCCGCACGACCATCAGGCCGTGCGGCGTCTGTCTCGTTATTCTGCAAAGGTCAGTTCCCTGGCCCGTTCGTATTTGCTTTTGTGCTCCTCCTGGAGTGCGTAGTCATCCATAAGCTGGGCGCAAAGGGGCGGCAGACTGCCCGCGTCGCCGTATAAAAGCTCCAGCTCCAGCTCGCAGATGGGCGCCTCCCGGTCCCCGCCGAACAACCGGCCCAGGTCTCCGGCGATCTCAATGCGGACGCCGTCATCCAGATACAAGCAGACGGACTTCCGGTCAAATTCCGCCCCGCAGCAGGGGAGCAGCCCTTTGCCCTTGAGCATGGACTTGAGTTCCCGGGGCGCGCCCTGATCGATGAGCAGGGGGATGGCGTCTTCGATGTTCTCCACGGTACACTGCCATTCGTTCCGGGTGAAAAAGCCCGCGTCGTCGCTGGCGTTGGCGGTTTTGAAGGCGGCCACCTTCTGCCCGGCCTCATCCCGGAGGCGGAGGGTCCATTTCCGCTGGTGGAGCAGATTGTCCGGGGTGTCGTAATAGGTGCTGACCATGTGCCGGGTGGTATAGTCGTCCTTGGCGTATTGGATCAGCTCCGGATCGCTGAGGACCTTCTCCAGAACCTCCTGATCGGGCACCCGCAGCTTCATTTCGATCTCTGTGGCCATAGTAACCGCCTCCGATGTTGTAGTATCTTCATTTTACCCGCTTCCCTGGGGAATAGCAAGCACTTTTTCCGGGGCTATTTCCGGAGCGTCCATTCGACAGCGTTTTTGCGGGAAAAAGGCTACAATCTCTCATACCGGAATTTGATCGAAGTCCAAAAGGCCGTTTGGCGGCGAAGCGTGTCAAATTCCTGTAAAAATCGTATCAAAAAGCCCGGAGGAGACGGTATGGCATGAAAGAAAAGCTAAAAAACAGTTCCCTGCTGCAAAAATGGTTTTATACCCAGTCGCCCCTGGTGATCACACGCCCGGCCCTCCGGGAGACGGCGGCGAGCCTTGTATATCTGCTCTGCGGATTTGTGCTCTCCTGCGGCACGCTGGCGGGG
>CABSAB010000388.1 GCA_902475515.1 uncultured Eubacteriales bacterium
CGCCCCCGGCGCCACGCTGGAGGCCCCCATAAATCCCCAGAGGGGAAGCTGCGGTGCGGCAGGAAAAATCCCCGGCGCAGCCTGTCCTGCGCCGGGGACTTTTAAGCTATGTGAGATAATCTAAAGCCATTAGGCCGGAGGGGGAGCGCCGTCAGGCGGCGGACCCATGGGACCGCCCATCTCCACCACTTCGCCGGACAGGTAACGCTCATAAGCGTCCTGATAGCAAGCGGTGACCTCATCGATACCCATGTTCTCCACTTCTGTCACAAATGTGTCAAATTCGGAAAGATCCCGCTGGCCTGTGATGAAGTTCAGGACATTTTCTTCGATGTGGGTCTTGATGTCGCCGTAGTACTGGTTGACCTTGTCGGATTCCTCGGTGTTGAGCATAGTGGAACCGATGCCCCGGCCCACGCTGAGGTTGCTCTGCCAGATCTCGCTGGCGGCCTTCTGATCCTCGGTGTAGCCGGACTGCTCCCGGGTCTCGTCGCGATAGAAGGGGCCGCGGTCCAGGCAGTACATAAACAGTGCCACGGTGGTGGACATCCCCTCGGGGTTGTTCAGCACCAGATCCGTGAACACGGGCACATGGTTCTCATTGAACTCAAAGCTCTCGCCCTCAATGCCGTAGTTGCACAGAAGCGCGCCCTCGTCGGTGTACATATAGTTGCACCACTGCATCAGCAGCTCCGGGCATTCGCACTGGCTGGAGATGGACCAGGGGGTGGCGGCGGTGTAGCTCCGCTCTTCCTTGAAGGGGATGGTGTCGCCCTTATTCTTCACGAAATCAGGGATGGCCACCAGCCGGAAATCCGGGTTGTCGGACGTGTTTTTCAGGGTGGCCATGAAGGTGACCTCGCCGTAGAACACGCCGCAGCGGTCCGCCAGAATGATATCCGTGGGCGGATTCTGGAAGTCCGAGTAGGACATAAAGTCCTGCCAAATCAGTCCCTCCTGGTACCAGTCGTGGACCATGGTCAGATACTCCTTGAACTCGGGCTGAATGGGGCCGTACATGAGCTTGTCGTCGATCTGATAATAGGGCTCGCTCATGGCGGCGTCGGCAACCAGACCGTTGATGCCGTAGCCCTGGACCAGGCCGTTGTTGATGCCGGTGGCCGCGTAGTTCAGGGCCAGGGCGGCATCGGCGCCCTTTTCGTCCTGGAAGGCCTTGAGCACATCATGAAGCTCGTCATAGGTCTCGGGAACCTCCAGGCCCAGGTCGTCCAGCCAATCCTGACGGATCTGGGCGCCAAAGGTCTGGGTGGCCTCGGTCTGCATGGAAAGCTGGGGCATGCCAGCCAGCCAGCCGCTGTCCGTCAGCGCATCGGGAATGGCATCGGGATAGGCCTCCATGAGCTTGCAGATCTGGGGGGTCAGCTCCTCGGTCAGGTAGGGCAGGGTGTCGATGAGCACCTCATCGGCGATGGCGGCCTCGCCGCCGTTGGTGTACAGGGAGGTGGCGTTGGAGATAATATCCGCCAGATCGTCGGACGCCACCATCAGGTTAAACTTCTCGCTTTCGGTATCGGGGTTTACCGGCGTCCATACCAGGTTCACACCTGTCCGGTCCGCCAGCTCGTGCCAAATGGCGCAGTCGTTGTCGATATCTTCGGTGATCTTGAGCACGTTGGGGTTAATGCCCATCCACATGGACACTGTGACGGGGTCCTCCGTCAGCGGAAGCTCCACGTTGCCCAGGGGATTTTCCGGCCAGGAGGTCTGGACCGCCGGCTCGGCCGCGGAGGCTTCCGCCGCGCTGTCAGGCTCTGCCGGGACAGGGGCCGGAGCCTGAGTGGCAGGCGCCTGCTCGGTCTGCTCAGTCTGCTCGGGAGCCGATGCTTCCGGAGCCGCCGAAGCCGTCTCATTTCCGCAGGCGGCCATCAGCGACAGCAGCATTGCCAGGGCTAAAAGCACCGCCAGAATGCGGGAGTTCTTTTTCATTTGCAGCACTCCTTTCTATACTGTTTGAGGGACAGGGCCTCAATATAATTAGTATATGAAAATTGCGCCTGTGCCACAAGCATCAAAAAATTGTTGCAAGTATCAATATTGAAAGAGAGTTAAAAAATGAAACTCCAAATCAAAAATTGATATGCCCGGTGGAGAAAGCAGTCAAATATAGTCCCGCAGGACCCCGTAGGCCCGGATCAGCGTTTCCAGGGTCTCATAGCGGCAGTTAGCCGGGGAGGTGGAGGGCAGACACACCGCCTCCCGCCCGGTCACCGGGCGAATATGCCGGTTATACAGGGCGAAGGCTTTCTTTCCGGAGGTGAAAATGGCTTTAATGGGTGCATGCTCCAGAATCACGCTGAGATCGTTGGCTTTTGGTTTCCGGATGGAATTGTCGTCGGCGCCTTTGATCTCGCATTCGGAGAGCACATCCCACATGGCGATGTGATGGGACAGGAGGAATTCCCTCCGGGCCTCG
>CABSAB010000389.1 GCA_902475515.1 uncultured Eubacteriales bacterium
GATTGGTGTATTTCATCAACGCGGGACGGAAACCGGTACTGTGCGTGGTGTCGCTGATTTTGTTCGTGCTCTGCGCCATCTTCGGAAACCGCAGCAATTTCGCCTTCTGGGAGGAAAACCTCCGCTATGAGGGGGAGTCTATCTACAACTACCTCCAGGTGAAGGAGGATGACCGCAGTGTGATCCTCTCCACCAATGTGCTCTTTGGTGTGCAGTCTATCTATCAGAAGGATGCGGGCCTCACGGGCATGTACTATGACTATGCTCTGGCGGGACCATTGATGGCGGGGGCGGCGGAGGAGCCCAAGGACGTGCTGGTGCTGGGCATGGGCACAGGGACCTTTGCCCTGCAGACCCAGCGGTATTTCCCCGGGAGCCGCATCGCCGGGGTGGAGATCGATCAGAAGATCACCGATCTGGCGGGAGAATATTTCAATCTCCCGGCGGATATCCCCGTGACCACCTACGATGGCCGGGCCTATTTGGCGGCGGATCAGCAGACCTATGACGTGATCCTGGTGGACGCCTATCAGGATATCACCATCCCCTTTCAGATGTCCTCGGTGGAGTTTTTCACCCTGGTGCGGGAGCACCTGAATCCCGGCGGCGTGATGGTGGTGAATATGAACATGCACACCCAGGAGGAGGGGAACATCAACCAGTATCTGTCGGACACCATTTCGGCGGTGTTCCCGGCGGTTTCCACGGCGGATGTGTCCGGGGCCACCAACCGGGAGCTGTTTGCGGCCATGGAGCCGGAGACGCTGGCCTCCCTGCCGGGGAAGGTGGAGGCCCTGCCCCAGGGAGAGCTGAAGACCATGCTGGAGCGTGTGGCGGCCCAGATGGTGCCCTATATGCCGGGAAATTACCGCCTGACAGACGATCAGGCTCCGGTGGAGCTGCTGGGAATGTCGGTCATTGACGGGCTGATCTCCAAGGAACTGGGCTATTATCAAAAGGCCTTCCGGGAGGGCGGCATTTCCGGCGTGCTGGACGCCATCTCCTGAACGGAAATTGGGGCTTGCGGGGAGCCTGACCCGTGTTGTATAATAAAAAAGAAAGCGGGGGGATACTGTGCAGATCATGGTCATTGACGGACAGGGCGGCGGCATGGGCCGTCAGATCGTCTCGGAGATCAAGGCTGCGTTCCCCGATGCTGTGGTGCGGGCGGTGGGCACCAATACCGCCGCCACGGAGGCCATGCGGAAGGCAGGGGCAGACATCACCGCCACCGGCGAGAACGCCGTGCTGGTCGGGGCCAGGAAGGCCCATGTGATCGTGGGCCCCGTGGGCATTGTCATCGCCGATGCGCTCCATGGAGAGATCACGCCGGAGATGGCCCGGGCCGTGGGGCAAAGCGGCGCCGTCCGTGTGCTGATCCCCGTGAACCAGTGCGACAATCTGGTGGCGGGTGTGGAGCGCCAGAGTATGGGACGGCTCATTGAGAGCGCCATAGACCTGATCCGCGGGGCCATAGAGACCCTGTAGAAAGAAAACACTTGATTATGAATCAGCTTGTCAGGAAGGCAGCGGTGTCCCCAGCAGGGGCGTGCCTTTCTGGCAATTCTTTTTTGGAGGGATCTTTATGCATATGGCGGATGCGCTGCTGAGCCCCGCCGTTGGGGGCGTGATGTGCGCCGTCAGCGCCGCGGCCCTGGGGGCGGCGATCAAAAAGCAAAAGCCCCAGGAGGAGCAGAAGCTCCCCATGATGGCGGTTTCCGGAGCCTTTGTATTCGCGGCTCAGATGATCAACTTTACCATCCCCGGAACGGGGTCCTCGGGCCATATCGGCGGCGGACTGCTCCTTTCCGGAATGCTGGGCGGCCCTGCGGCGCTGCTGACCATGGCGGTGGTGCTGGTGATCCAGTGCCTGATTTTTGCCGATGGAGGACTTCTGGCCCTGGGGTGTAATATCTTCAATATGGGCGTGATCCCATGTCTGGTGGTATATCCGCTGCTGTTTCGCAGGATCTTCGGGAGGAAGCAAAGCCCCGGACGGCTCATGGGGGCTTCCATCCTCTCCTGTGTGATCGGGCTTCAGCTGGGGTCCTTTGGAGTGGTGCTGGAGACCACGGCCTCGGACATTGCGGCGCTGCCCTTTTCCGCCTTTGTGCTGCTGATGCAGCCCATCCATCTGGCCATCGGGCTGGTGGAGGGCATCGTCACCGGGGCGGTGCTGTGCTATGTCTACCGGGCCCAGCCGGAGGTGCTGGATGCCTGTGAAAAGCCCATGGGTGCGGGAACGTCCGTCAAAAAGACCGTGGTGGTTTTTGCACTGGCGGCAGCGCTGCTGGCCGGGGGCGTGAGCCTGTTTGCATCGGGCCTGCCGGACGGCCTGGAGTGGGCCATAGAAAAGACCGCTGGAACGGCGGAGCTGCCCGCGGAGGGGGGGCCCGCTCCGCCGGCCAGCAGAAAGGCGATC
>CABSAB010000390.1 GCA_902475515.1 uncultured Eubacteriales bacterium
AGAGCAACCTCCCATTTTTCGGTGTATTTACTCGGCGAACACCCAGTCCTCCGCCAGCATGTCGGCCTGACTGGCCAGCCATCCCATCTGTACACCCGACGTACCGCAGAAGGCAATGGCCTTGTTCCCGATGGCGTCATGTTCCGCGTTGACCACGGTTCCCTCCGGATTCACATAGCTGATGGCCGTTGCCAGCTCGATATGCTGGTTCTTGCCATTCCAGCCCTTACGCTTCACCTTCAGGCCGCGCTTCATGTACTTAATGGCCTCACCGAAAGAGAACGCCGCTTCGCCGCCCAGCTGCGGGCAGTTGTGCGGATCTGCAATTACCCACTCGTCGGAACAGATATTCAGCACGGTGTACTTCACCACCTCCGTCTCCCGGATGTCCAGCACCTTGCCGTCCTTGGTGTGCATCATAATGGTCTGCTTGTCAGCGTCCCAATACCAATAGCCGCCCCAAGACGGGAGCTTGACCTTTGAGCCCTCCTGCATTACTTTCAGTGCTTCTTTGAATTTCATAGTTTTGCTCCTTTTCTTTGTATTTTGTAGGGGCCGATGCCCACATCGGCCCGCTTACAGCCCCAGCTTCCCCAGCGCCCTCTCCAGCTCCTTCTGGCTCTGTATCCGGCGCCCTTCGATAAAGTGTCTGCATTCCTCGGGTGGAACGCCTCCCCTTGTCAGCGGCGCGGCCAGCATGGCAAAGTCGCAGAGATAGTCCCCGCCGGTGTGCCGCCACGCACATTTATGGCAACTGGGTTCATGTGTTTTTTTCATGGTTTGCTCCTTCGGATTTCCTCGTGTAGGCTTCTGCATAACCTGCCCTGTTGCGGTGCCCAAAATTTCCACGCTGCCTTACGGCGGACGCTCGAAATTTTGACCGCTGCCACTCGCTCACTTCGCTGCATCCGCCACAGGCGGCGCTCAGATCGCTCCCCACCCGCAGCCGCAAGCAGAGCATTTCCGGCGCCGGTATATCCGGTTTCCCGGACGCTCTCTTGAATCAACAACAAACTGGTTGGGACTCTCACACACCGGGCAGATCATGTCTTTTTCTCCGGTGCGGCAACCTGAATCCCGGCATACAGTATGCCACCCTGCATCTGATAGCGGATCAGGCCCTTAGTCTCCAACTCCTCCATCAGCGTCGTCCGTGCCTTCCGGCGTACCTCCGGCCCGATGGCTTCCGGCTTGTCCGCTGACAGCGGATCACACACCAGCTTGCCCTGCACCTCTGCCAGCTCCACGGTGGGAAGCTTCCCAATTTCCGCAAACGCCGTCGCGTAGTCGCCCGATGTGTTCTTAACGATATCTTGCGCGTAGTTCTTGTTGATATATTCACTCATGTGATATCCTCCTTTCCATTGGTATACCCACACACCCGGCAGGTGCTGATATCTGTCTCCGGTGCCCAATCGCACATTCCGCCGCATACCGGACACTCTGCCATCTGGCCTTTCAGACCGACCGGATCAGGGTGTCCTCCAAAACCATGCAGCGCCGCTTCCGCTTCCTCGCGGGTGAGAAATACGGTTTTACCAAAGTTGCCAATCGGAATATCGCACTCCGTCGTGCGAATCATCTGGACACCGCCATCATCATCCGTCCCTCGTTCTGCCGAAGGATGGCCGCAGAAAAAGGTGCGAACTTTCGCGCTGTATAGGCCCCTCACGGAACCAGCGATCCATAGCGTATCACCCACCTTGCACGGCAGAATAGCCACGCGCCCGGCCTTGTCAGCCTTGGCAAGCTCCCGCAGGCGGTCAACGGACACGCCGTCAAACTCTTTGATTTGCGCGACCATTTTCCCCATTGCAAACTGGGACAGACAGTTTACCTCATAAGGCGTTTTCCCCGTATCGAGATATTCTTCCAGAAGTTGGCAATGGGCCGCCTGTACCGCTGTGCAGAATCCACCGCTGGCTGTGCAGTTTCCGTTGTCCGGGTGTCGCTTGCTGCATTTCAGGCAATTAACCGTGTCCATGCCCTGCCGCCTCCCATTCTTCCTCCCCGACGGTCTCCCACCGGTCCCGCGTGCTGCCGTCATCATAGGTGGTGCGGTACAGCACTTCGTAGACTTCCTCGTGATGTACGGTCTTGACCTCCGGCACCAGCGCAAATGCCCCTTCAAACAGGTTGTACTTGTACTGATAGTCCGTCTCAATGCTGTCATAGGCGGCGGTGTACCGCCGGTCTATGGCCTCCCGGCTGACCTCCGGGCGCTTCGATGCTTCATAGCACCCGGAGATGATAGCCAGCACAGCCAGCAGCATAGCGGCAAACAGAACGATTCGTCCGGCGCTTTTCATGCGATCCCTCCGATCTGCTGGCTTAGGGCCTGCATGGCCCGGCTCAGCTTCTCCCGCTCACCCTCCGGCTGCTGACGAAGCAGTTCCGCCAGTCGGTTCACGTTTTCCACCG
>CABSAB010000391.1 GCA_902475515.1 uncultured Eubacteriales bacterium
AATGTAAAGGCAGGTGCAACGCATCATGCAGGCAGTTATCAAAGCTTGTGGCAAGCAGTATACCGTTTCTGAAGGTCAGCTTGTCTACGTGGAGAAGCTGAACCAAGAGGCCGGCGAGACCGTGGTTTTTGACCAGGTGCTGGCTATCGTGGACGGCGAGAACAGCAAGTTCGGTACCCCCACTGTCGAGGGCGCGAAGGTCGAGGCCAAGGTCGTCCGCAACGGCAAGGGCAAGAAGATCATGGTTTTCAAGTACCGTCCCAAGAAGGGCAGCTCCACCCGCAGAGGTCACAGACAGCCCTACACCGCGGTTCAGATCGAAAAGATCTCCGGCTAATGACGACCATTCGGTTTTTTCGTACCCACGGCAGGCTCACGGGATTTACCTGCGCGGGGCACAGCGGTTTCGCCGCTTCCGGTGAGGACATTGTCTGCGCGGCAGTGACCTCGGCCATACGGCTTGCGGAATGCACCATCAATGATGTATATTCCGCCCACGCGGAAGTGACCGTAGAGGAAAAGACCGCATCCATTTCGCTCCGCCTCTCCCCTTCCTGCGCACGGCAGGAGGAATGCGAGGCAGTTTTAACGGGACTTTTCCTGTACATGAGCGAGCTTTCTAAGGAGAATCCCGACCACTTAACGGTTTTGGAGGTGTAAATCATGCTTAAGATCGGCATTCAGTTTTTTGCGCACCATAAGGGCGGCGGCTCCACCAAGAACGGCCGTGATTCCGAGTCCAAGCGCCTCGGCGTCAAGCGGGCTGACGGTCAGACCGTGGCTGCCGGCAACATCCTGGTGCGGCAGAGAGGCACTCACATCCACCCCGGCAAGGGCGTGGGCATCGGCAGCGACGACACCATCTACGCACGGGTGAACGGCGTTGTCCGCTTCGAGCGTCTGGGCAGAGACCGCAAGCAGGTCTCCGTTTACGAGGTCGCCGAGCAGTAAGAGGCTGTAAAAAGAGGGTGCTGATACGGCACCCTCTTTTTTGTCCGTTCCATGTATGTCGAAAAGGAGTCGATGGAATGATTCTCTACTGGGATTTTGACGGAACCTTGGTCCACTCCGGCCCCCTGTGGTCCACCTGCCTGTTCCGTGCGCTTCAGGCTGTGGTCCCGGACAGCACTCTGACGCTTTCCGATGTCCGCTCCCATATGGCCCCCGGATTCCCCTGGGAAACGCCGGAACAGGACAGCACAAAGCTGGTAGGCGAGCGTTGGTGGGCATACATGAACGCACATTTTTTCCGAAGCTACCTAGCGCTCGGCTTGGCCCCGTCCCAGGCGCAAACGGCCAGCCGCCTTGTTCGTGCGCTTCTGTTAGAACCAGGAAACTACGTTCTTTATCCGGACTGTCACGAAACGCTGGCCGCATGTGTGGACTGTGGTTACCACAACGTCCTGCTTTCCAACAACCACCCCGATCTGGCACATCTCATGGACGCACTGGGTCTGGCAAAATATTTTGAACATTTCATCATTTCCGGCGAAGTTGGATATGATAAGCCCAGAGCGGAAATTTTTGCGCTGGCAAACGCATACGGACCGCTCGGAGAAACCCGCATTATGATTGGTGACAGTCTGACGGCAGACATTCGGGGCGGCAACGCCGCGGGTATGAAAACGGTGCTTGTACACACCCCGCCCTCGGCGGAGGCGGACATATGCATTTCTTCCCTGTCAGCCCTCCTTCCCGCCTTTGATTCCGAAAAAAATAAGGAGAAAATCTATGGCACAGTTTGTGGATAAGGTTCAAATTCTCGTCCAGGCGGGGCACGGCGGCAACGGCTGCATGTCCTTCCACCGGGAAAAATATATCGCCTCAGGCGGACCCGACGGCGGCGACGGCGGTCACGGCGGCAGCGTCATCCTCCGGGTGGACACCGGCATGACCACACTGATGGATTTCCGTTACAAGCGGAAATACACTGCCCAGCCCGGCGGAAACGGCGCGGGCAGCAATATGAAGGGCCGCAACGGTGAAGACCTGATTATCCGGGTCCCCCAGGGCACTGTGGTACGGGATGCGGAATCCGGTGAGGTCATCAAGGATATGTCCGATCAGGAGGATTTTGTCCTGGCCAAGGGCGGCCGCGGCGGCTGGGGCAATCAGCACTTTGCCACCCCTACCCGACAGGCACCGCGTTTTGCCAAGGCAGGCCTTCCCGGCGAGAGCCATGACGTGCTGCTGGAACTGAAACTGCTGGCAGACGTAGGTCTGGTGGGCTTCCCCAACGTGGGAAAATCCACGCTGCTGTCCGTGGTCTCCGGGGCACACCCGAAGATCGCCAACTACCATTTTACCACCCTGTTCCCCAACCTGGGGGTGGTCTATCTGGGCGAGGGCGAAAGCTTTGTGATGGCAGATATCCCCGGCATCATTGAGGGCGCTTCCGAGGGCGTGGGGCTGGGG
>CABSAB010000392.1 GCA_902475515.1 uncultured Eubacteriales bacterium
CAGCGGCCTGCCGGTGTGGTGAAGCCTGTGGCTCCGCCGATCACCCGCTTATCCAGATAGCCCTGGGTGATGTCCTCGGTGATGAGGTAGTTGGAGGAGTAGAAGCTCCGTGCCTCCCGGTCCTCGTCCGCCGCCAGCTGATAGGAGGGGGCGGCATACAGGGCGCCAAAAAGGGGATAGGCCATGGCCGCCTCCAGAATGATGGCCATGTCACGGGCCGTGGTATAGTGGTCGGCGTCATGGAGGCCGTGGGGATTGGCAAAGTGGGTGTTCTCACAGCCCAGTTCCACCGCCTCAGTGTTCATCAGCTCCACAAACATACCCTGGGAGCCGGAGATATGCTCAGCGATCACCGCCGCCGCATCCCCGGCGGAGCGGACCATCAGCATGTACAAAAGCTCCTCCAGGGTGTATTTCTCTCCGGGCTGGAGCTCGGCAGAGCTGGCCTCAGGGTCCACAGACTCCAGGGCGATCTGGGTGACAGTTACCTCGTCCTGGGGGTTTCCGTGCTTCAGAGCCAGCAGGCACGTCATGATCTTGGTCAGGGCCGCGGGCTCCCGCTGGGTGTCAATGTTCTTAGCATAGGCCATGGTGCCTGTGGTCAGCTCGTAGAGCAAAATGGCCGCACCGTCAAAATCCGTATCGGCCGGGCCGCTGAGGCTCTGCTGCGCCGTGAAGCCGCGAACGCCCGGGGTGCCCTCCCAAATGCCCTCCTCCAGATCCGAGGCCCATGCCCCGGCACACAGCCCCTGCGTGAGCAGCGCCAGGAGCATCAGCAGCGAAAGAATTCTTCGTTTCATACGATCACCAGAAACAGGCGTTTCCGCCTGGTATTTTTTACAAAGCCGGACCTGACGGAAACCGCCTGATCCGGGCAGCTTTCATTATATCAGGTACGAAAGCTTTCTGTCAACCCTGCCGGTTTCTTGGAAAAACCGGGAGAGCGGCCCCGAGATTCTCCCATGGAACCCTTGCAAAAGAGAAAAAATTTTGGTACAATAGATCAACTTGAGAGGATGATGTGCATGATCAAGAGCATGACCGGCTATGGCCGGGCCCAGGGGAGCTTCTCCGGGGGCGAGATCAGTGTAGAGATCAAGTCCGTGAATAACCGCTATCTCGACGCAAATGTCAAGCTGCCCAGGGTCTACGCCTTTGCGGAGGAATCCGTCAAGGGCCTGGTCCAGCATACTATTTCCCGGGGCAAGGTGGATGTGTTCATCACCATCAATGCCGCCGGGGCGAATAACGTTCAGATCTCGGTGAACGCCCCTGTGGTGGAGGGCTATCTTTCCGCCCTCCGGCAGATCGCCCGGGACTATGAGGTGCACGATGATATCTCTGTGAGCCTCCTTTCCAGGTTTAACGACGTGTTTTTGGTGGAAAAACAAGAGCAGGACGAAAAAGAGGTGGAAGCCTCCATCCTGGCCGTGACCGCCGAGGCCCTTTCCGCCTTTGACGCCATGCGTGCCGCTGAGGGCGAGGCTCTCAGGGCGGACCTCCTGCTGAAGGCGGAGGAGATCCTCTCCCTGGTTGAAAAGGTCGAGGCCCGCAGCCCCGCCACCGTTGCCGCCTACCGGGAGCGCCTGACGGCGAAGCTCCAGGAGGTCCTTGGGAATACTGCCATCGACGAGGCCCGGATCATCCAGGAGGCCGCCATCTATGCCGATAAGATCGCCGTGGACGAGGAGACCGTCCGCCTCCGCAGCCATGTGGACCAGCTCAGGACCATGCTGGAAGGCGGCGGCGTCATCGGCCGGAAGCTGGATTTTCTGCTCCAGGAGATGAACCGGGAGGCCAATACCATCGGCTCCAAGGGCAATGATGTGGAGCAAGCCCGGAACGTGGTGGATATCAAGGCGCTTCTGGAGAAGATTCGGGAGCAGATTCAGAATATCGAGTAAGAGTAGGAGAAGCCCATGAAGCTCATGAACATCGGCTTTGGCAATATGATCTCGGCAGAGCGGCTGCTGACGGTGGTCTCCCCCGATGCCGCGCCCATCAAGCGCCTGGTGCAGGAGGCCCGGGAGCACGGCATGCTCATCGATGCCAGCTGCGGCAGAAAGACCAAGGCGGTGCTGGTGATGGACACGGATCATGTGATCCTCTCCGGCCTTTCGCCTGAGACCATTGCCCGTCGGGCCGGATATACCGAGGATGAGGAACAGTTGGAGGAGGAGACGTAGCCATGGAACGGGGAAAGCTGCTTGTGATCTCAGGACCGTCCGGTGTTGGCAAGAGCACCGCGATCGCCGCCTTGCTGGAACGGCATCCCGATATGTTTTTTTCCGTCTCCGCCACCACCCGCCAGGCCCGGGAGAGCGACCGGGATGGTGTGACCTATTGGTTTAGGACCCGGGCGGAGTTTGAGGAAATGATCCGGGAGGGCGCCTTTTATGAATACGCTG
>CABSAB010000393.1 GCA_902475515.1 uncultured Eubacteriales bacterium
ACATACTCCGCAGAAGTTACCGGCAACAGGAAGTTCGACCGTACCCAGCCACAAAAACTGAGTACGTCTCAAGGAGGAAACATCAACATGGCAAACCAAATGATCAGAATCCGGCTGAAGGCCTATGATCACCAGCTCATCGATGCCAGCGCGGCGAAGATCGTAGAAACCGCCAAGCGCAACGGCGCTTCCGTCTCCGGTCCCATCCCTCTGCCCACCAAGAAAGAGGTTGTGACCATCCTGCGGGCTGTCCATAAGTATAAGGATTCCCGCGAGCAGTTCGAGCGCAGAACCCACAAGAGATTGATCGATATCCTCAACCCCAACCAGAAGACTGTGGAGTCCCTCATGTCCCTGGACCTGCCGGCTGGCGTTGAGATTGAGATAAAGCTGTAATTCCCCCGTCAGGATAGCAGCTTGCCCGCCACAGTCTGTCAATTGGACGGACGGGTCATGTTGACAAGCGGCTCCCAATGTCCGCCTGCCAACCAATAACCTAAAAAAGGAGAAGAAAACATGCAGAAAGCAATCATCGGCAAAAAAGTGGGCATGACCCAGATCTTCGATGAGAGCGGCAAGGTGATTCCGGTGACCGTCATCGAGGCCGGCCCCTGTGTCGTGACGCAGAAGAAAACCCTGGAGCAGGACGGTTACGTTTCCGTGCAGCTGGGCTTCGAGAATGTGAAGGAGTCCAAGCTCACCAAGCCCGAGGCCGGTCACCTGAAGAAGGCTGGCGTTGAGGCCAAGAAACATCTGAAGGAATTTAAGCTGGACGCCGCCGCCGACATGAATGTGGGCGACGTCATCAAGGCCGACACCTTCGCCGCTGGCGACAAGGTGGACGTTGTGGGCACCTCCAAGGGCCATGGCTACCAGGGCGTTGTGAAGCGCTGGAACGCCGGCCGGACCCCCATGACCCACGGCGGCGGCCCTGTGCACCGTCACGCCGGTTCCATGGGCTCCTCTTCCGACCCCTCCCGGATTTTCAAGGGTAAGATTGGCGCCGGTCAGATGGGCGTGGAGCAGGTCACCATCCAGAACCTGGATGTGGTGAAGGTGGACAGCGAGCTCAACATGCTGGTCATCCGCGGCGCCATCCCCGGCCCCAAGGGCGGTCTGGTCTTTGTGAAGTCCACTGTGAAGAACAACAAGATCAAGCGCGGCGATGCCGGCATCAGCAAGAACCCGCAGAAGGCTTCCGGACGGAATCCCCAGAAGGCTTCCGCCAGAGGTTAAGGAAAGGAGAGCTTAAATCATGCCTAAGACGAATGTTTACGATATGTCCGGCAAGCAGGTCGGCGAGATCGAACTCTCCGAAGCTTTGTTCGGCATTGAGCCCAACCAGTCTGTTGTCCACGATGTGGTGAAGAACCACCTGGCCAACTGCCGCCAGGGCACCCAATCCGCTCTGACCCGCGCCGAGGTTTCCGGCGGCGGCAAGAAGCCCTGGAGACAGAAGGGCACCGGCCGCGCCCGGCAGGGCAGCACCCGGGCTCCCCAGTGGACCCATGGCGGCATCGTGTTCGCCCCCAAGCCCCGGGATTACAGCTACACCCTCAACAAGAAGGTGAAGCGCCTGGCCCTGAAGTCTGTCCTCAGCGCCAAGGCAGCCTCTCAGGACATCGTGGTCATTGACTCCATCAAGATGAACGAGATCAAGACCAAGGAATTTGCCAAGTTCCTGTCCGCTGTGAACGCCGAGAGCAAGCCCCTGGTGGTTACTGCGGAGCCCGATACCAACGTGGTCCGCTCCGGTCGGAACATCCCCGGTTGTGAGATCACCTTCGCCAACCTCATCAACGTCTACGACATTTTGAACGCCAAGAAGCTGGTTCTGGATCAGGCCGCACTGGCCAAGATCGAGGAGGTGTTCGCATAATGAAGAACGCTTACGATATCATCAAGAGACCGGTCATCACCGAACAGTCCATGGAGGCTGTGGCCGATAAGAAGTACGTCTTTTTGGTTGCGCCGGATGCCAACAAAATTGAGATCAAGCAGGCCATCGAAGAGATTTTCAGCGTCAAGGTGGATAAGGTCAACACCATCCGGATGCAGGGCAAGATGAAGCGGACCGGCTCCTATCCCGAGGGCCGCCGCCCTGCCTACAAGAAGGCAATGGTGAAGCTCACCGCCGATTCCAAGACCATCGAGTTCTTCGAGGGTATGGTCTAATCCAAATCTCAATAAAGGAGCGTAACGCAAAATGGCTATTAGAACATTTAAGCCTTATACCCCGGCGCGTAGAAACATGACCGTTTCTGCTTTCGACGGCGTAGATAAGAAGGCCAAACCTGAGCGCAGCCTGGTTGAGACCCTGAAGAAGAACTCCGGTCGCAACAGCTACGGCAGAATTACCGTCCGCCATCGCGGCGGCGCCAGGATGTAGCGCAGCTCCCC
>CABSAB010000394.1 GCA_902475515.1 uncultured Eubacteriales bacterium
TTCTGTGTTTTCTCCCGCTATCTTTCACTTTTAGAACGGAGTCTGTTGCAAAAAAACACATTTTGCAACAGACCCGGTTGCGTCCAGGCGGCAGCCCCTGGGCCTGGTGGGGCAGACAGGAACCACGGTACATAAAAATTTGCCGCCTCGCGCCGGAGCGTCAGCTCCTGGCGGGGCGGCAATTTGGATGGGATTCATTGGGCGGCATCCATGGATTTGAGCTGCAGCTGGAGCTTGTCGGCTATGAGGGCAATGAATTCGGAATTGGTGGGCTTGCCCTTGGTGTTGCTGACGGTGTAGCCGAAAAAACGCTGCAGGGTGTCCAGATCGCCCCGGTCCCAGGCCACTTCGATGGCGTGGCGGATGGCCCGCTCCACCCGGGAGGGGGTGGTGCCGAAGGTTTTGGCTACCTGGGGATAGAGCACCTTGGTAATGGCGTTGATCACATCCATATCGTTTACGGCAATGACAATGGCCTCCCGCAGATACTGGTAGCCCTTGATATGGGCCGGAACGCCAATCTCATGAATGATGCCGGTGACCATAGACTCGATGTTGGGCTCCGGCTGGGCCGGACGGCGCATCAGGGCGGGGCGCTTGGCAGTCTGGCTGGCGCGGATCTCCTCCAACCGCTCCACCAGGGCCGCCATGTCGCAGGGCTTCATCATCAAATATTGCACACCCAGGTTGGACACGGTCATGGCTACGTAATCTGTAATAAACCCGGAGGTCACCAGGCCTACGGGCGGCTTGTCCATGGCGTTGGCGTAGCGCAGGACGCTGATGCCGTCCCGCTTGGCCAGCATAAGATCCAGGACCAGAATGTCCGGCTTGGTTGCCTCCAGCAGGCGCACCGCTTCCTCTCCATCCGCGGCGGTGCCCACCAGGTCGTAGCCATCCAGCTGCTGCAGCTCGTTTTTCAAGTGACCGCAGAACGCCTCGCTTCCGTCCGCGATCAAAACCTTGATCCGATTCTCCATATATTTCCTCTCCTCCAATCAGTTTAGACACGGCTCTGGCCAATCCGCAAAGGCCGTCGCTGCGACGGTTCTAAATTATCATAAAGCCGCAAGTTTTGCAAGGTCATTTTTCTAACAATCGTTCCCTAAGGTTCGACTAAAAACTTGGTTTCCCATGAGAAAGCTGCATTTTTAGGGGAATTTTGTCGAAGGCCCGAAGACGGGAACGCTGCATTTGGTCGAATGGGCAGTTTTTTTGACGGATGGGATGGGGGAGAGAAGCGGCCGGCTTAACAGCCGCACATGATGTCCAGAATCACCCGATCGGTTTCCCGCATGCCGCTTCTGGCCATGCGGCCGACGTTGCCGATGGTATTGTCCACGCCCTTGCGGACGATGCCGTCGCCGTCCAGGAATTCCTGGCCCCGGCAGTAAAGCTCGTAGCCCAGAATGCCGGCGTCAATGGCGGCGGCAATTTTGGCGGCGCAGGAGGGCTTGGCCCCGTCGCAAACCATGCCGGAGACCACGGCCAGGGCGTTAACGATGGTGTGGGCCACGGCTTGATAGTCTCCGCCCAGGAGGTAGGCAATGCCTGCCCCCGCCCCGCAGCCGGCGCAGGTTGCGCCGCAGAAGGCGGACAGGCAGCCAATCCCGGCCTTCTGGTGGATGGTCACCAGATCCGCCAGGGCTACGGCCCGCAGCAGCCTCTCCCGCCCGATGCCAAATGCCCGGGCGTAGATGGCCACAGGCACCGAGGCGGTGATGCCCTGGTTGCCGCTGCCGGAGACGATGATCACCGGCATTTCACAGCCGCTCATTCTGGCGTCGGACCCGGCGGCTGCATAGGCCCGGGCCAGGAAATGGACGTCCTCCCCGTAGACCTGGCGAAGGGTTTTGCCTACGCTGGCTCCCCAGGAGCCCTCCATCCCCTCTTGGGCAATGGCCATGTTGCAGTCGATCTGACGGCCTGTGAGAGGCTCCAAATCCCGGGGGTCGGCCTCCTGGGCAAACTCAAAGATCTCCTGGACGGACAATTGCAGGGTGCGTTTTGTCTGTCCCTCCTGGCGGCCTGCCTGAAGCAGGGGGACGCCGTCCCGCTCCAGCAGGGTGAGGTTGGTGTGGTTCCCCTGCAAAATGCCCCGGGCGGTGACGCCGTCTGCCCGCCACAGGCGAATTTCGATGTACAGAAGCTCATCGTTTTGCGCCGGCAGAACCCGGATGATCCGCCGGTCCAAAAGGGCGCGGATCTGGTCATGGTGCTCCGGCTCCAGGGCGGCCAGGACCTCCAGCCGCTTTTCCCGCCGGCCCGAGACAAGACCGGCTGCCACGGCGGTCTCAATGCCCCGCAGCCCACCGGTGTTGGGTACAATGACGCTTTTGACGTTTTTAATGATATTGCCGCTGACGGTGACTTCCACTCGGTCCGCCAGCTCCGGCCC
>CABSAB010000395.1 GCA_902475515.1 uncultured Eubacteriales bacterium
GGGAGTTTTCACGGTATGAGATCATTTTTGATTGACAATCCGATAGTAGACCTTTGAGGTGAGCATATAAACTGCCAGGTACACCACCGCAAAGGCGCTGCAGCAGATCAGCATACAGATTGCAAAGGCTTTTGTATTGGCCATACTGAGCACGTTGAGGCAGCGCCGGACCATGGGGAACGCAAAGGCCATGTGTACAAACGCCACCAGGAGTGGCAGGAAGAACATGGTCAACACCTGGGAGTGGATGCTGGAGCGGATCTCCCGGTTCGTAAGCCCCACCTGACGCATGATCAGATAGCGCCGCTGATCTTGAAGTCCCTCGGAAAGCTGCTTATAGTAGATGATCAGAATGGTGGCCACCAGGAACAGCGCTCCAAGGAAGATGCCGATGAAAAACATTCCGGCGTAGAGCTCCATAAATCCGTCCTTTTCGCGCTCTCGGGAATCTATTCTCATTCCCACACCAGAAGGATGATCCGGGAGTGTCGTCACCCGTTCTTGGAAGGTATTGCAGACAGCCGCCGCGGCCTGGGGCTCCACATCCAGACCGAAATAGGCGCAGATGGACGATGCGTCTTCTCCATAGGCTTCCCGCTGGCGTTGGTTGATGTCCTCCATATCTCCATCGGAAACCACCAGAACAATGGTGTTTGCCACATCGGAGGTAAACACGCTGGAACAGGGCATCCCCAATTCTGACAGCTTACGCACGGAATAGGTCCGGTCCAGAAAGGCAAGCTCATCGTAGCCATACCCTTCCGGACAATACAATAGGACCGTACCGGGCTCCAAGGAGACATTGCTCAGGCTGGCAGCATTATAATCAGACAATGGTAGTATGACAAGCTCCGCCAAGGAGGTTAGCTCACCCATCAGCGTGCGTTCATCCGTATCTGTGATGAGACGGCTGCCATCCTGCATACAGCCTATCACCAGATAACGGAATTTCGTGACCTCTTGGGGAACCTCTCCCTGTTCTTCCAGCATGGTATATACCAGATCTTCGGCCACAGTATGCTCCTCTTTGGGAACGCTCCGGTAATTATATTGCATCAGATTCAGTTCCCGGGGATAGCGGCTTTCCACAATGTCATCGCAGCCGGTATAGAGGCACATGGTCGTGGAGATGGTCACCAGCACCATGGCGGAAAGAATGCAGATATTGCCCAGACTGACGGCATTTTGCTTCATACGGTAGAGCATTCCAGACACAGAAATAAAATGGTTGGTCTTATAGTAGTAGTTTTTCCTTTGCCGCAGCAGTTTCAAGAAGACGATGCTGCCAGAGGTAAACAGGCAGTAGGTGCCCAAGATCACCAGGATCACTGCCACGAAGAACAGGGCAAAAGCGCCAATGGGATTCTTGATCATCAGTGCGATGGCATATCCTGCCCCCAGAAGTAAAAGCCCCAGCACCGTCAGCGGCCATTTGGACCGGGGCTCCCGTTCACCTTCGCTGCCGCTTTTCAGAAGGGAAATGGTGCTGGAAAACTGCACCTGGCGCAGATTATTCAAATAGAGCAGCAAGAATATCCCCGCAAACAGGAGCACAGTCTTCCCAACCGCTTCGATATGCAAGGAAAAGGGTGCGTTTGCTGCGCCGCCAATCATCCGCAGGAGCAACAGAAAGGCCGCCCAGTTAAACACCGCACCCACCACCAGGCCAACCAGTACGCCGGTCACCGCAATGAAACATGTCTCAAACAGCAATATTTTTGCAATATGACGCTTTTCCATGCCCAGAACACTGTACAGGCCGAATTCCTGCTTTCGTTGCTTCATCAAAAAGCTTCCGGTGTAGAACAGAAAAATCACCGAAAAAATCGCAATCACGTTGCTGCCGAAACTTAGCATCAGCGTTGTTTCCGACCCACCAAAGGTCCCCATCAGTTCTTCAAGCAACGACAGGCTCCGCAGGATGAAATACATGGCAGACACAAAGGCTGTGGTCAGGATAAAGGGAATGTACAGCCGCTTGTTCTTTCGAATGGCGTCCAGCGCGAAGCGTGGATAAAAGAGCTTCATCCCCGCTCACCGCCTCTCAGCAGCATGGCGAGCGTGTCCGAGATCGTCTCATAGAACATCTCCGTGGTACCTGTTCCCCGGTATATCTGGTGGAACACCTCGCCGTCCCGAATGAACAGGACCCGCTTTGCGTGACTGGCGGCTCTGGCGGAATGGGTCACCATCAGGATGGTCTGTCCGGTCTGGTTCAGGGAGGAGAACAGGCTTAAAAGCTCGTCGGTGGAGCGGGAATCCAGGGCGCCGGTGGGTTCATCCGCCAGGATGATCTTGGGCTCCGTGATCACAGCCCGGGCCACCGCCGCACGCTGCTTTTGGCCGCCGGAGACTTCATAGGGGTCAGGGACCGGGAGATCAGCA
>CABSAB010000396.1 GCA_902475515.1 uncultured Eubacteriales bacterium
GCTCCGGCATCCCGCCGGCAGGCTCTCCGTCATACCCTCGTCAAAAAGCTGAAATACTATGTGGGCTGCGGGTACGATATGTGCTCCATCCACGCCTCCTACGGGGCGACGCTCCTGAGCAAGTTCCTGTCCCCCAAGTACAACAAGCGCACCGACGAGTTCGGCGGTCCCATGGAAAACCGGGCCAAGTTCCCCATCATGGTGGCAAAGGCCGTGAAGGATGCCTTTGGCCAGGACTTTTTGGTGGAGATGCAGGTCTCCGGCGAGGAGGACGACGGGCTGACCATTGAGGATATCGTGAAGTTTGCCAAGCTGGCGGAGGGGTATATCGACATTCTCCAGCTGCGGGCAGGGGACGGCGATCTGGCCCATCCCACGGGCTTCAACTCCCAGCCCCACGACCCGCTGACGCTGCAATATGCGGAGGCCATCAAGAAAAGCGGCGCGAAGATCATTACGGCGCCCATCGGCGGGTTCCAGGACCTGGACGACATTGAGGGATATATCGCTTCGGGTAAGACCGACATGATCGGCGTGGGCCGGGCGTTCATCTGCGACAGCCAGTATGGAAAGAAGCTGCTGGAGGGCCGCGGCGAGGACGTGGTGCCCTGCATCCGCTGCAACCGCTGCCATGGGCTGGGCATGCAGGGGCCCTGGAAGTCCGTGTGCTCCGTGAACCCGGAGATCGGTATTCAGCACAAGCTCTCTGCGCTGGTGGAAGCGCCGGAGAAAAAGAAAAAGGTGGCCGTCATCGGCGGCGGCTGCGCGGGCATGCGGGCGGCGCTGTACCTGGCGGAGCGGGGCCACGATGTGACCTTGTACGAAAAATCCGGCAAGCTGGGCGGACAGCTGCTGCACGCGGACTACTCCAGCTTCAAATGGCCCCTGAAGGATTACAAGAATTATCTCATTGCCCAGCTGGAGAAGGCTCCGGTGGACGTCAAGATGAACACCAAGGCCACCCCGGAGATGGTTGCGGCGGAGGGCTTTGACGCAGTGATCGCAGCCCTGGGCGCCACGCCGAAATTCCCGCCGGTCCCCGGCCTTTTGGATGGCGAAGGGAAGCCCATTACCGGGGTGTACGATCCCATTGAGGTCTACGGCAAGGAGCAGGAACTGGGCAAAAACGTGGTGGTCATCGGCGGCGGCGAGATCGGCATGGAGACGGCCATGTATCTGGCGGAAAACGGCCATACGGTGACGATCCTCTCCCGGCAGCGGAAGTTCGCGGCGGAGGCGGACCGGGTGCACTATTACTCCATGTTTGCGGAAGCCTGGGCGAAGATGGACAATCTCACCCCCATCAAAAAGGCCACCACCACCAAGGTCTCAACCGGGGAAGTGACCTACACGGACAAGAACGGCGAGAGCCACACCCTGAAGTGCGATTCCATCGTGGCCTGCGGCGGCATGGAAGCGGCCCAGGATGAGGCGCTCGGATTTGCGGATGTGGTGGATGAGTTCATCATCATTGGAGACAACGAGGGCTCCGGCAATGTGCAGACGGCCACACGGTCGGCCTTTGCGGCGGCGGCCAGAATTTGATCGGTCCATAAATTTGGCAGGGAACGGGAAACCGTTCCCTGCCTTTTTCCGGTTACAGATTTTTCTTGACTTTTGGGCAAAATAGGATATCATATTCTCTTTCCCAAATCTATCTGGAGGAGGCATATTTTTGGACATTTTGTATGGCAGCCTGATCCCGTTTCTGGGCACGGTGCTGGGAGCGGGCTGCGTATTTCTGCTCAGGCAGGAGATCGGTGAAAAGCTGCAAAAGGCCCTGCTGGGCTTTGCGGCGGGGGTGATGGTGGCGGCTTCGATATGGTCCCTGCTGATCCCGGCCATGGACCGCTGTGAGGGAATGGGGAAGCTGGCGTTTATCCCGGCGGCGGTGGGACTGCTGCTGGGCATGGGGTTCCTGCTGGTGCTGGACCAGGTGATCCCCCATCAGCATCTTTGCAGCGACTGCCCGGAGGGAACCCCCTGCCACGCGAAAAAATCCACCATGCTGATGCTGGCTGTGACGCTGCACAACATCCCCGAGGGCATGGCGGTGGGCGCGGTGCTGGCGGGACTTGGCATGGAGGGCGGCGTTTCCCGGGGGGCGGCGCTGACGCTGGCGGTAGGCATTGCTATTCAGAATTTTCCCGAGGGCGCGGTGATCTCCATGCCCATGAAGGAGGCGGCGGGGAAGAAAAAAGCGTTCCTCTACGGGGTGCTGTCCGGAGTGGTGGAGCCGGCAGCGGCACTGCTGACGGTGGCGCTGGCCCGGTTCCTTGTGCCGGCATTGCCGTATCTGCTATCCTTTGCCGCGGGGGCGATGCTGTATGTGGTGGTGGAGGAACTGATCCCGGAATCTGCGGAGGGAAAGCACTC
>CABSAB010000397.1 GCA_902475515.1 uncultured Eubacteriales bacterium
ATAGGTCAGGCCCGCCGGGACCACCTGCGCCCTGGTTGGACCCTCCGGCGGCGGAAAGACCACCATCTGCTCGCTGCTGCCCCGGTTTTATGACGTGCGGGGCGGGGCGGTGCTGGTGGATGGCCACGATGTGCGGGACCTGACGCTCCGCTCCCTGCGGGAGGCCATCGGCATTGTCCAGCAGGATGTGTATATCTTTGCCGGGTCCGTGCGGGAGAACATTGCCTACGGCAAAAAGACCGCCACCCAGGAGGAGATCGAGGCGGCGGCGAAAAATGCCAATATCCACGAGTTCATCATGAGCCTGCCCGATGGGTACGACACCTATGTGGGCGAACGGGGCACGAGGCTCTCCGGCGGACAGAAGCAGCGCATCGCCATTGCGCGGGTGTTCCTGAAAAATCCGCCGATCTTGGTTTTGGACGAGGCCACTTCGGCCCTGGACAACGAATCGGAGAAGCACATCCAGGAGGCGTTGGACCGGCTCAGCGTGGGACGGACCACGGTGGTCATTGCCCACCGGCTCTCCACCATCCGCGGGGCCGAGAAGATCATCGTCATTGACGAGGGCGGCGTTCAGGAGCAGGGAAGCCATCAGGAGCTCATGGAGCTGGACGGCATCTATGCCCGGTACTTCAATATGCAGTTTGAGGGGCTGGGGATACAGGTGGATCAATAGAGTGGAGATTGGGCGGTGGTACGTAGATTTTTAATGTTTATCGATAAAAATATATTGACAAACATAAATAAGCGTGGTATGGTTATCTTATCAAAGCCGGTTTGATAAACTTTTTTAGGAGGTAACATTCCATGAAACGGCTCAATTCCGCTGCGTTGGTAGTTTCCAAAATTCTGGAGGTCCTGCATTGGCTGGCGGTGGCTTCCATGGCCGTATTGCTGATCTGCTCGTTTGCCATTCGCGATAAGGTGGCGGAGCTGCTGGCCCGGGGCGTCGCAACCCAAGGAACCAGCTTGGAAACCTATGGATTTGAACTGGAGGTAGCTGGGACGAACGGGACCATCAACATGACGGGGCTGATTTTGTTTTCCGTTGCCGCCATTGTGGTGCTTTCTCTGATGGCGATGGTGTTCCGGAACGTGTATCTGATCCTCAAGGCCTATAAGAAAAGCCAGTGGCGCTCTCCGTTCCAGCCGGATATCATTCGGATGCTTCGGGAGATCGGGATCTTCTCCATTGCGGTGCCCATCATCGGGTTCCTGTTTGGCATTGCGGCGAGACTCCTCCTGGGGCCGGACAGCACGGAGGCATATCTGAATGTGGATGGATTCATCATGGGACTGCTGGTTTTGTGCCTGACCCAGGTCTTTTCCTACGGGGCAGAGCTGCAAAAGGACGTGGACGGATTGGTATAAAGGAGGACGTACCCATGGGGAAGATCATTCTGCGGCTGGACCGCATGATGGTGGAACGGAAAATGTCCCTGAACGAGCTGGCCGAGCGGGTGGGCATTTCCAATGTCAACCTCTCCAAAATCAAAAACAACCGGGTCACGGCCATCCGCTTTTCCACCCTGGCGGCCATCTGCGAGGCCCTGAACTGCCAGGCCGGAGATATTTTGGAATATCAAAAGGACGATTGAAAAAACGAAAAATGCGCCCCCTCACAGGTCTTGTGAGGGGGCGCAAATGATATTGGTTAGATCTGATTTGCCGCGCCGAAAGCGGTGGTAACGGCAAAGTGGACATTGCCCACCCGGAAGCAGTCGCCCACGAAGTCGGTGCGGTCCGCCGCGCCGTACAAGGCCGCGCAGCCCTCGGTATTGGGCCGGGCGCCGGTACACATGACCACGCAGTCGCAGTCAATGCGCTTCTCGGTTCCCTCAAAGTTCACATAGCTTACGCCCTTATCGTCAATGGACAGGTACTTCTGGATGCCCTTGACCCAGTTGAAGTTTTCCAGCTTCAGCCAGGCATCCTCCAGCATGGTGACGTAGTGGGCATGGGGGGCATCGGAGGCCAGGGACTTCTGACGGCAGAGCACTGTGACCTTATGGCCCTTTTCCGCCAGGTCCATGGCGGTCTCCACGCCGGTCTCACTGCCGCCGATGACCACAATGTTCTCGGGCAGATCCTCCTCATGGCCGAACACGTCCATGCAGGTGAGGACCTTGTCGCTCTCGGCGCCGGGGATATTCGCCTTGGTGAACACGGGGCCGATGGCCACGATCACATGGTCGTAGCCCTCTTGCGCCAGCATTTCCTTGGTGGCTTCGGTGTTGAGCTTTACATCGACGCCCTTCTTATAGCACTGACGGGCCAGGAAGTCCTTGAAGTCAGCCAGGGGCCACTTGAAGGAGGCGAAGTCCGCATGGATCAGCTGGCCGCCCA
>CABSAB010000398.1 GCA_902475515.1 uncultured Eubacteriales bacterium
TTCAGTACCTTTCCATTGTGTGTATCGTCGTGCCCACGCCGATGGCGGTGATGATATTCTGCATGGGAAAGGCAATGCTGACTGCCGTCAGGGCATTTTCACTGATCTTTGCCACAAAGATGGAATCCACCATATTATAAAGTGCCTGGATAAAGAACGACACCATCATCGGCACGCTCATCACCAGCAGCAGCCGCCCGATGGGCATGGTGCCCAGCCGGTTTTCCTGTTGTTCCATAGTAACCTCCCGGTTCCGAGAAAAATCGCCCGGCGCATTGGACTGCCGGGCGGGTCCTTTATTATAGCAGAAACATGTCGAAAAAACAAGAGACCTTTTGAAATCTGCCCTGGGCATGGCCCCTGGTGCTGCGGTGGGAGATGTTTAGAAAATGTTCATAACTTTTTAGAACTGAAATTGTGCAAATTGACACTTGTAGAATTTCCCGGGGTGGGCTATTATATAGACGTTAGCACTCAAGAAGCAAGAGTGCTAAAACCACGTAGAACCATGACAGGCGCCCGTGTGCCGTCATATGATTATTTTAAGGAGGAATCACAATGAAACTCGTACCCCTGTCTGATCGAGTGATCGTTAAGCTGGTAGAGGTGGAGGAAACCACCGCGTCCGGCCTGATCCTGGCCTCCAGCGCCAAGGAGAAGCCCTCTGTGGCAGAAGTCGTGGCCGTGGGCCCCGGCGGCATGGTGGACGGCAACGAAGTGAAGATGACCGTGAAGGTCGGCCAGAAGGTCATCACCGCCAAGTATGCCGGCACCGAAGTGAAGATCGAAAACGAAGAATACACCATCGTCCGCCAGAGCGACATTCTCGCCGTGGTGGAATAATTGGAGGGAACTGAATTATGGCAAAGCAGATTATTTTCGGCGAGGACGCCCGCAAGAAGCTCCAGGCCGGTATCGACCAGCTGGCAAACACCGTGAAAGTCACCCTGGGCCCCAAGGGCCGTAACGTGGTGCTGGATAAGAAGTACGGCACGCCCCTGATCACCAACGACGGCGTGACCATCGCCAAGGACGTGGAGTTGGAGGACGCCTTTGAGAACATGGGCGCCATGCTGGTCCGCGAGGTGGCCACCAAGACCAACGACGTGGCCGGCGACGGCACCACCACCGCCACCGTTCTGGCCCAGGCCATTGTGAACGAGGGCATCAAGAACGTCACTGCGGGCGCGAACCCCATGGTCATGCGCAAGGGCATTTCCAAGGCCGTCAGCGCCGCGGTGGAGGCCATCAAGGGCAACTCCCAGATCGTCAACGGCTCCTCCGACATCGCCCGGGTCGGCACCGTCTCCTCCGGGGACGAGACCATCGGCAACCTGATCGCCGAGGCCATGGAGAAGGTCACCTCCAACGGCGTCATTACCATCGAGGAGGGCAAGACCGCTGAGACCCAGCTGGATGTGGTCGAGGGCATGCAGTTTGACCGGGGCTATATCTCCCCCTACATGGTCACCGACACCGAGACCATGGAGTGCGTCATGGATGACGCCCTGCTGCTGCTGACCGACAAGAAGATCTCCAGCATCCAGGACCTGCTGCCCATTCTGGAGCAGGTGATGAAGTCCGGCCAGAAGCTGTTGATCATTGCCGAGGACGTGGAGGGCGAGGCCCTGTCCACCCTGCTGCTGAACAAGATCCGCGGCGTACTGAATGTGGCCTGCGTCAAGGCCCCCGGCTACGGCGACCGCCGCAAGGAGATGTTGAAGGATATCGCCATCCTCACCGGCGGCGAGGTCATCACCGGCGATCTGGACATGGACCTGAAGGACACCACCTTCGATCAGCTGGGCACCGCCCATCAGGTGAAGATCACCAAGGACGACACTACCATCGTAGGCGGCAATGGTGCTCCCGCTGCCATTGAGAGCCGCATTGCCGAGATCAGGAACCTCATCAACACCACCGAGTCCGAGTACGACAAGGAGAAGTACAACGAGCGCCTGGCGAAGCTCTCCGGCGGCGTGGCCGTCATCAAGGTGGGCGCCCAGACCGAGACCGAGATGAAGGAGGTCAAGCTCCGCATTGAGGATGCCCTGAACGCCACCCGCGCGGCGGTGGAGGAGGGCATCGTGGCCGGCGGCGGCACTGCTTACGTCAATGCCATCCCCGCGGTCAACAAGCTGGTTGCCACCCTGGAGGGCGACGAGAAGACCGGCGCGGCCATTGTGGCCAAGGCCCTGGAAGCGCCTGTTCGCCAGATCGCCTACAACGCCGGTGTGGACGGCTCCGTGATCTTCGACCGCATCGTGAACTCCGGCAAGGTGGGCTACGGCTACAATGCCTACAGCGAGGAGTACTGCGACATGATCCCCACGTGC
>CABSAB010000399.1 GCA_902475515.1 uncultured Eubacteriales bacterium
GGCCCACAGGGAGCCATGACCCCATACCGAAAAAACGGACGCCTCGTTAGAGGCGTCCGTTTTTCTTAGTAGGAGAAGGTCTCCGAAAGGGTCGTATAGGGCTCCGGGATCTTAGGATACTCGGAGGGCACCCGGGTGCGGCTGTACACGCTGTACTTGCCGGGACCATCCGGGGGCTGAGAGATACCGCCGCCCATGGAGGGGGCCTTCTTGATCTCCTTGCCGTCCTTGTCTTTCTCAGGCTCAGGCTTGGGGGCCGGGGGAGGTCCGCCGGGGCCACCCATAGGCTTGGGATCCGCCCAGCTCTCGCCATAGTTCGCCATGATGTCCATGCCGATCTGAATGTGCAGGAACTTCCACTCGCCGTTTTCCCAGACGAAATCCGCACCGTACTTCTCCCACATCCAGCAGGCGGAGGCGGAATCCTCCAGATAGTTCCGGCGGAGGGCATAGCCCGGGGTGTACCACAGGCCCTTGGCGCTCATGCCGTCCTCGGCCACTTCGATAATGGAGGTGGTCAGAGTGTGCACAGGCATCTCGATGAGCCGCCGCACGTCCATGTCGGGCTGCATGAGATCCTCTTTCAGCTCCGGCCGCGCCTCGATGATCTTCTCCCGCGTGGCAAGGCCGGCATCCCAATGCCCCTCGCCATAATAGGCGGACATATGGGGCATGGACTTCCAAAAGCCAAAATTCTGCTGCCAGGAGACCTCATCGGGCTGCTCCTTGGACCAGATGTCCGTAAGCTCATTGGAGTTCATGTTGGCCGCATGGTAGTAGCTGTGCAGCGCCATGAGATTTTCGATTTGGGGAATGGAGGCGATGCGATGGGCCTCCAGAGAAAGTCCGTTGAACTGATCCATACTGCATTCCTCCTTACATGTATTTTTCGGGACCATAGCTGATCTCCGCAGTGTGGGTGGCGTAAGGCCGGGGGAAATGGGGCTCGTTGTGCCAGCCGTACTTGCAGTGGTACAGCTCCATGGCAATAGTGGGCTTGGGCAGGGCCGCCATGATTTCCATCATGGCCTTCTCCTGCTCGGGGTCCGCACCGGGAGCGGGACCCATCCTTCCGGTGAAGGGCACACCGGCTTCACCGCCGAGATCGGTGCCCACAAAGAAGTGCCAAATCTTCCACTGGCCGTCTTCCTTAATGAAATCCACCGCGTAGCGCTCATGCATCCACTGGCCTGTGGCCTTCCCATCGGGTCCGGCGTTGGTGACCTGGCCCAGCGAATACCACATGCCCTGGGCGGTCTTTCCGTCGTCCGCCACAATGATCAGGGGCGTGGTGAGGCTGTGCATCAAAAGCGCGCCCAGCTGGAAATTTTCTTTCTTCACTTCGATGGACGGGTCCGCCTTGGCCATGAGCTTCAGCGTGGCCTCGTCCTGGACCTCCTTGGCGTCGGCATAGTAGCCGTAAAGGGTCTCACGGCCCACCCAGAAGCCCATATTGTTACCCCAGGAGATGTCATCCCGGGAAGCCCAGAGCTCGTCAAGCTCTGCCCGGTGGGTGCCCAGGGCATGGTGATAGGCATGGCGGCCCATCACATTTTTGATCTGATACACGTCATAGGCGTGCTCCAGCGCTTGCATGTCTGTCATAGCGATTCCTCCTGAATTGTTCGGTTGGAATCTCTGCTGTCTGATCCGTTTTTACTGTACCACATCCCATGGGCCTTTACCACCGACAGAACCGAAACTATTGCTTGCAATTTCTAAACTTTTTCCACGGGAGTTTGAAAAATGTCAGCGCCGTTTGGCCTTTTGTCAGTGGAAAACACAGCGAAAAAACGCTATGATGAGAAGCGAGGAACACAGAAACTCTGCGGGTCTGATCCAAAAACTTTGCAGGAGGCGTTCCTATGGAAAATTACACCGCCGCGCAGCTTGCGTCCCGCATCCAGAATCTGCGGAGCATTGAAAACGTAATGAGCAAGTTTGCGTTTTTGACCTATTATAAGCGTTTTGACGAGGCCGTAAAAAACTTCTGGTGCGCACCCGGCGCTGAGCCGACCCTGACCACCAACGACAAGAAGTACACCGGCCACGCCGCCGTCTACCGCCATCTGGTGGAGCAGGGTGAGGAGGAGACCCGCCAGGGCAACGAGATCATGCGCAAGCTCTTCCCCGAGGAGCTGGGCGACAAGAAGGACAGCGAGATGTGGGGTGCCGGCACGGCCATGGTCCACACCATCACCACCCCGGTCATCGAGCTGGCGGGCGACGAAAAAACCGCCAAGGCCATGTTCTACTCCCTTGGCGCCTGCACCGAGATCGAAGAGGAGATTGGCCCCAAGGCCTACTGGGTCTGGGAAAAGTTTGTGCCGGA
>CABSAB010000400.1 GCA_902475515.1 uncultured Eubacteriales bacterium
ACCATGTTCTTCCAGGGCGGCATGATCCCCCCATCTTGTAGCCGTACCAGGTAATGGGATGATCCGCATCAAACAGAGGATACAGAATCATGCCGGAGTGCTGCGCCATCAGCGTGGGGTCGGAGACCGAAGCCCAGATACAGTGCAGCACAGGCAGCAGACAGATGATACCGAACAGGCCGAGGATGATGTAGTTGAAAACCTCGAAAACACGTCTGCTGGGAGTCTTAATTACGAAATTTAAATTCATACTTCAACTTCCTCCCATCAGAACAAGCTCGTCTCGGAATACTTTCTGGACACGCCGTTGGCGATGAACAGAAGGACCACGTTGACGATAGAGTTGAAAAGACCGACGGCGGTAGAATAGCCGTAGTCCGCTTCCAGCAGGCCCTTTCTGTAAACGAAAGTACCGATAACGTCGGAGGTTTCGTAGATCAGGGGGTTGTACAGAAGCAGGATCTTTTCCTGGTTTGCATTCATCAGGCCACCGATCCGCATGATCAGCATGATGACCACGGTGGGCATAATGCCGGGGATGGTGACATGGATGGTCTGCTTCCAACGGTTGGCACCGTCGATAACAGCAGCCTCGTAGAGCTCCTGATCGATACCGGTGAGGGCTGCCAGGAACAGGATGGAGCCAAAGCCGACTTGCTGCCACAAATCCGTTAGCACCATGATGGTCCGGAAGTACTCTGGCACCGACAACAGGTTCTTTGCTTCTTTCAGGAAGCCAACGTCCACCAGCATGCCGGTGATGACGCCGTCGGAAGCCACGAAGTCGATGATGATACCGGAGATAACGACGGTAGAGATGAAGTTGGGCATGTAGCTGACGACCTGGATGACTTTCTTATAGTACTCGTTATCCAGCTCGTTGAGCAGCAGTGCAAAAAGAATCGGTGCAGGAAATCCGAAAATGATTGCATACAGGCTGAGGATCATTGTGTTCTTCAGGACTCGGATGAAGAACACGGAGCTGAAGAAGGTCACGAAATGCTTCAGACCTACCCATTCGCTCATGTACACACCATTCTTGGGCGTGAAGCGCTCAAAGCCAAGGATGATGCCTGCCATAGGCACATAGTTAAAGATGATCAGATACACGACCACCGGAAGAATAAGGAAATACAGGCCCTTATTCATGCGGAAATCGCGCTTCAAATCAAGCAATCGCATGCCAATTCTCCTTTACTTAATTGGTTTGCATTTCTGCATTTTTCACGTTCCCCATTCGCCGCAGGAGCGGCGTCGCACGAAGTCAAAAATGCCACAAAATGGTTCGCTGTTGGCACCGTGCAGAGGGTATTGGGCCACCGGCCCGTCGCTTGTGCAATTGCGAACAGAGATCGCCTCTCCCATTGGCCGCCTCACCTGCATAGAGGCCGGGAGGAACACGATTCCATCCTTGTGGCATTCTCTCCTTTCTGCGTAAAATAACGCTGCGCCTGCGGGGAAAGACCGAGGTTTGGATGGCACGGTCTTTTGCCTTACCCTTTGGGCACATTTTTGAAGGCTTTCGCCTATCAAAGATGATTATAACATACTTTGGGCGTTTTACAAGTCATTTTTCATAAAAAACGTCAATTTTTTTGTCTAAATCCCCGTATATCATGGCATTATCCACAAATGCCCCCCCGTTTTTCTGGGCATTCGACACGGTTTTTTGTGCAATTTCCTTTATGGGGGATAGATTTTTCCCGGGCAGTTTTCCCCCTTTCCACATAATTTTCCGGATTTTTTACACAATTATTTCCCTTTTCGGCATATTGCACATATGGCGTTGCTTTGTGTATTTTACGCTGCCGCAGCTCCGGGCAGAACCCGGAAAAAAGAATTCGCCGGGCTTCCCGGGAAGGAAGTCCGGCGGCGGATGGGCAGGGTCAATCTGCGCAGGTGGCGGAGAGGGTCTCCCCTTCCCGGCGGATGTGGGCGCAGCCGGTCCAGGTGCCTTGGCTCAGGAGTTCGGCCAGGGGGTCGGCCAGCTCTCCGGCAATGGCGCGGCGGAGGGAACGGACACCATAGCCATCCCGGTCCCAGCGGGCGCAGAGGTAATCGGCCACGTCCTCCTCGATCCGCAGGCTGCGGCCCTCCCGGGAGACCTGGGCGGAAAACTCCTGCAGAAGCTTCTCGGCAATGGCACGGCGGGCGGCGGGGTCCGGCTGGCGGAAGGGAACGACGGCATCCAGGCGGCCCAGGAACTCCTTGGAAAATCCGGTTTCCAGTTCCTTGCGGAGGGAGCCGGTCCGGTCTGAAGCTGCGGCAAAGCCCAGGGGAGCCCGACCCCCTGGCCGAACTCCTGAGCCAAGGCACCTGGACCGGCTGCGCC
>CABSAB010000401.1 GCA_902475515.1 uncultured Eubacteriales bacterium
CGGCAGCAGGTCTACAACCGCCGCAGTCCGCCAGCAGCCGCTCCGCCATAGGCATCAGCGTGGCGGAGTGGGTCTTTCCGTTGTTGAGGAAGCTCTCCCCCAGCACCACGCCATCCTCCGTCAATGCCACAGAGGCCGCCTTGGCTGAGGATTCAAAGGCCAAGATCTTCATAACACTCGCCTCCCGCAATGGTGATGAATCTTCCGTTTTCCGCCGCCGGGTCCTTGCGGATGGTGACCTCCATGGCCCCCTCCAGTGCCTCCGAGACCCGGCTGCTCCACTCCACGGCGATCACGCCGCCCCGGGTGAGATAGTCCTCCCAGCCGATGTCGAATAATTCCTCCGCAGACCCTAGCCGATACATATCAAAGTGAAACAGCGGCACCCGCCCCGAATATTCGTTGACAATGGTATAGGTGGGGCTTGTGACCCGTTCCGTCACTCCCAGCCCCCGGGCAAGGCCCCGGGTAAAGGCCGTTTTTCCGGCTCCCAGATCTCCCTCATAGGCGATCACCGTACCGGGAGATAGCTTCTCCCCCAGCCGCATCCCCAGCCGCTCGGTCTCCGCCTCTGATGCTGTGTAAAACTCCATCTGATCGGCTCTCCTTTGTTTCTTTCTGGTATTATAGCACAAAAACCTGGTAATCCAAATCTTTTTGTTGCCTTCCCCCGGATAAAATGATAAAATGGAAAAAAAGTGCTTCTAAAGAAAGGAGCGGCTATGCTTAACGCGGCAAAACGTTTTTTCGCGCGGACAGACTGGATCCTGCTGGCCCTGTGTCTGGCCGCTTCCATTTATGGCGTTGTGATGATCAACAGCGCCACCAAGCTCTCTGGCTCCGGTAACTATACCACCCAGCTGATCGCCATGGCCCTGGGCGTGGGCGTATATGTACTGGTATCCTTTGTGGACATGGAAATTCTAGCGGAGCACCAGACCTTTCTGGTGATCTTCGGCGCGCTGTTTCTGGCGCTGCTGTATCCCTTCGGCGTGGAGGGCAACACCGGCAACAAAAGCTGGATGAGTATCCCCCTGCTCCCCTTCCAGGTACAGCCGGCGGAATACTGTAAGATCTTGTACATCATCGTAGTGGCCCGTATCACCACCATCTATCAGGAGCGCATCAACTCCCTGCCCTGCATCCTGCGGCTGGGGCTGGTCTCCGCCTTATTCGTGGGCCTGATCGTGGTGATCTCCCATGACGCGGGCGTTGCGCTGATCTATGTCTTCGTCTTCATCATCATGGCCCTGACCAGCGGCTTTTCCGTGATCTGGTTCGCCGTCGCGGGCGTAGGCCTGGCGGTGGTGGTCCCGATCCTCTGGAACAGCTCCCTGATCCGTGCCGACCAGAAGGAGCGAATCATGGTCCTGTTTGACGACAGCATCGACCCCAACGGCCTCGGCGTCCGCTGGCAGACCTCCCGTTCCCTGAACGCAATCTCCGGCGGCGGCCTCACGGGCCAGGGCCTCATGAACGGCACCCAGACCCAGGCGGACAATATCCCCGCCCAGCACACGGATTTCATCTTCGCCGTCATCGGCGAGGAGCTGGGCTTTCTGGGCTGTGTGCTGTGCATCGGCCTCCTGGTGGCCATCATTCTGCGGATCATCTATATCGGCACCCATGCCCAGAGCTTCTTCTACCGGCAGATCTGCATTGGCATTGCCGCCATGCTGCTGTTCCAGATCCTCATCAACATCGGCATGTGCCTGGGCGTCATGCCCGTTATCGGCCTGACGCTGCCCTTCTTCAGCTACGGCGGTTCCTCCATGCTTTCGCTGTTTATCGCCATGGGGGTCATATCCAGCATCAAGATGCACCCATCCCCAGACTCCCAGCAGCGATACATCCAGCTTCCCGTCTAACCATTGCCGCCCAATTCGGGCGGCAATTTTTTCTGTGGAGGCGGAATATTTTTTCCAAACAGGCAAACAATACCTCTGCAAATCATTTTGGAGGTATTGCTATGAAAAATAGACGATCCATCGTAAAAGCCCTGCTGGTCCTGTGCCTTTCGGCGATCCTGGGGACCGGCGTTCTGGCCGCCGAGCGGGAGGTCACCTACGGTGACGTGGTCTGCTTCTCTCCCGCGGACTTTTCCGCCGAAGACGGCCTGCTGCTCACCGCGGTGCCCGAGGATGCCCTGGGCCGGCTGCAGCTGGGCGCCCGTACCCTCAAAGCCGGCGATGTGCTGACATCCGACCAGCTTTCGGAGATGACCTTCGTTCCCTCCGGCGAGCTGGAGGGCGACGCCGTGATCTCCTGCCTGGGCCGCAGCCCTGAGGGAAATCTTTCCCAGTCGGAGATGACGCTGAAGATCGGCTC
>CABSAB010000402.1 GCA_902475515.1 uncultured Eubacteriales bacterium
CCGCGGCGGAGACAGCCGCGCCTGCCCCCGCGGCGTCCGCATCCGAAGCGGATACGCCGGAGACTGCCGCGGTCTATGTGCAGGAGGAGCCTGTCACCATCACCGGCTTCGCCGGGATTTATGATGGCAGAACCAGCGACCTGATCACCAGCTGGGACGAGCATCCCCAGTGGAAAAAATCCTTTGAGGCCACCAATGTCAATGTGGAGATGACCTGTGTTGCGTCCTCCGCCTATGGCGACGCATTTGCCCTGATGGCTGCGGCCAACGACTCCTATGACTTTGTGGAGTTTGCGTCCCGGTATTACACCGGCGGCTTTGAGAAGATGATCGAGGACGGGTTTTCCATCGACCTGGCGGAGTATATGAACGACTATTATATGCCGGACTATGTGGCCGCCATCGAGGCGGTGGACGGCATGAAGGATGTCTATACCGATTCCGGCATTGTTGGATGCTATTATCAAATCAGTGAAGCCACTACCACCGGCGGTATGATGATCCGGCAGGACTGGCTGGACGCCCTGAAGCTGGATGTTCCCACCACCATCGATGAGCTGTCCGATGTCCTGGCGGCCTTCAAAAACGAGTACAACCCCAGGGAGACCCTGCTGGTAGATGCCTGCGGCGCCATCAACGATAATCATATCGTAGGTTCCTATGATATCGCCCTGTACACCAGCCCCATCACGTCGGCCTATGCGCAGTTTATCCAGCGGGACGGGACGGTATACAGCAGCTTCACCGAGGACGGCTTTGACGACTACATCACCCAAATGGCGGATTGGTATCAGAAGGGCTATTTCACCTCGGATTTCCTGGGAAATGCCGATTTTAACTCCAACGAATACAAGGCTCATGCCTACAATGGCGACAGCGGTGTGTTCTGCTTCCGGACCGATAATATCCCCTATCTGAAAACAGATTCCACAGATGAGGGCGCGGTCTATACCCCCATGGCGGACCCGGTGTTGAAGGCGGGGGACAAGTTCTTCTACTCCAATAAAACCAAGTCCAGCCTGTCCGAGAGTATCACCGTCACCACCTTCTGCGAGAATCCCGAGGCAGTGGCCTGCTGGATCAACTATTGGTTTACCGAGGAAGGCAAAAACAGCTATTGGGGCGAGGAGGGCGAGACCTATACGGTGAACGCCGACGGCTCCAAGCAGTTCACCGATTTTGTGTTCCACGATGAGACCTATCCCACCAATGTGATCACCTATTCCATCATGAACCCCAAATACGGCTGGGAGACCATCGAGCGCAAGATGGCGGCCTACGAAGACCCCGCCGATGTGCTGGCGGCCATTGATGTTTGGGAATCCAACATTGGCGAAGAGGATCATCAGCTGCCCACATGGATCTCCCTGACCGCGGAGGAATCCACCGAGTTCTCCTCCACCTATTCGGATATCTCCACGCTGTGCAATCAGTATGTGGTGGGCCTGATCACCGGCGATATCCCGCTGGGTGAGATCGACTCCTTCCAGGAGACGCTGAAGGATATGGGTATCGACCGGTGCGTCTCGATTCTTCAGGACTCTCTGGACCGTTATAACGCAAGATAATCGAACAAAGCGGGTGGCAGTGTCAACTGTCACCCGCTTCTTTTTTTCGCAGCCAGGAATGACGGCAAGCGGCAGGATGCCGCACGTCCGTGTTATCCGCATACGTTCTGGCTTCGGTTCCCTCTTCACGATTCACCATTACTTTTTACTTCCAAAAATCGCTTTTGAAAAACAGGGAAAAGTGAACAGTGAATCAGTAAAATCGCCATACTTCTGTCGAAGTACGGCGATTTTTGGTGGGGGATGGTGGATTCGAATTCCATTTTCCGGATTTTAATAACTTTTTGATGTGAAAAACAGTGATTTTACATTCAGAATTCGTAAAAATTGGTACTTGTCAGTCTGTTGTTTTTATAAAGTACTGGGATGTAATGGGTCAAATAGATGGTCAAAATTCAAACGAAATGATGATATTGAAGTATTATAATGGTGCGAATCACATTTGCTGGTGTTTTGTTCCCAATTACAGTAGATCGGGCCTATATTTTGACAAGCTCATTGCCGCGAATGCCATAAATGATCTGCTTGATCTCCTCTCTGGCGTTTTCCGGGCAGATGCAAACGATCTCCGCATGGGCCTCCGGAAAGGGGACGTCCCAATAGCGGAGGTTGGGGGCATCATGCCCTTCAATAACCTTGGTCAGCAGGGCAAAGCCCTCGCCTAGCTCCAGCCGGACCATCAGCGCGCTGATATCCATGCAGGATATGACCCGGCGAAAGGGAATCCGGATATTATCCTGCCAGTGACGGATTATCT
>CABSAB010000403.1 GCA_902475515.1 uncultured Eubacteriales bacterium
GCTTGATGTTCTGGTGAGAAAATGCCGCCCTCCGGGCGGCATTTTTAGAATAAAACATACCCGTACGGGCGGATGCCCACATCGGCCCGTTTCCATTCCATATTAGGAGGAATACCATGGAATATACACTATACGAAACCGCATGGTTGTTTTTTATCTACGCCTTCCTGGGCTGGTGCGTTGAGGTCCTCTACGCCGGTGTGGCTGAGGGCCGGGTAGTGAACCGCGGCTTCCTCAATGGTCCCGTCTGTCCCATCTACGGCGTGGGAATGCTGGGCGTCCTGTTCCTGCTTGGTCCGGTGCAGGACCGGCTGTTCTTGCTGTTCTTCCTTGGCATGCTTCTGTGCAGCGCCATTGAGCTGATCGGAGGCTGGGTCCTGGAAAAGGTCTTCCACACCCGCTGGTGGGATTATTCGGGTATGCCCCTCCAGCTGGGGGGCTATGTGTGCCTGGGCTTCTCTATCCTCTGGGGCCTGGCGGTCGTGTTTGTGGTGCGGCTGATCCAGCCGCTGATCATGGGCCTGGTGGACTGGATGCCGCCCCTGCTGGGGATCATCCTCCTGCCGGTATTTGCCGTCTTGTTCCTGGTGGACTTTATCATCACGGTCAAGACCATCGTCGGGCTGAAGAAGCAGCTGGGCGAGCTGGAGCGTCTGGCCGCCGCCCTCCACAATGTCAGCGACAGCCTCTCGGAAAAGCTGGGCTCCTCTGCCATTGCCGCCGACAGCCGGCTGGATGAGATGAAGGAAGCCAGTCAGGGCAGGCTCTCTGAAATGAAGGAGGCCGGCCAGGAGAAATTCTCCGAGCAGAAGGAGCGCATGGAGACCCGCGTCAATGCCACCCTCCAGGAGCTTGCCGAGAAAAAGCAGCAGCTGGAGGCCCGCAAGAACGAGCTTCTCGAGAGCATGCGCAGCGCCCCACGGTTCGGCGTCCGGCGGCTCAGCTCGGCCTTCCCCACCATCCGGGATTCCCTGCGGGAACGCCTGGACCGGTTTTCCAAATAGGAGGAACAGCATATGCGAATCTGTATCAAGGTGGGCACCTCCACCCTGGCCCATCCCTCAGGGCATCTGAATATCCGCCAGGTGGAGAGCCTGTGCAAGGTCCTCAGCGATTTGAAGAACGCAGGACATCAGATCATCCTGGTCTCCTCCGGCGCCATCGGCATGGGCGTGGGGAAGCTGGGCTTGGGGACCCGGCCCGCCGATATGCCCACCAAGCAGGCCGCTGCCGCCGTGGGCCAGTGCGAGCTGATGTATATTTACGACAAGCTGTTTTCGGAGTTTAATCACACCGTGGCCCAGATCCTCCTGACCGGGGAGGACTTGGAGAACGCCCAGCGGCGGGAGAACTTCTGCAATACCATCTTCCGGCTGCTGGAGCTGGGCGTCCTGCCCATCATCAACGAAAACGACACCGTGGTCACTGATGAGATTGGCTTCGGGGACAACGACACTCTGGCCGCCATTGTGGCGGTCCATGCTCAAGCTGAGCTGCTGGTGCTGCTCAGCGATATCGACGGTCTCTATACGGCAGACCCCCACAAGAACCCGTCGGCAGAGCTGATCGCGGTGGTGCCGGAACTCACGGAGGCTCACTTCGCCCTGGCCGGCGAAAAGGGCTCGGAACTGGCCACCGGCGGCATGACCACCAAGCTCCGGGCCGCCGAGATCGCCACCGGTTCGGGCTGCGATATGATCATCACCAACGGAACGCACCCCCAGTCCCTCTATGACATTCTGGAGGGAGCGCCTGTGGGCACCCGCTTTTTGGGAAAGGAGGCCCTATGACCACACTGGAACTGCTGAAAGCCGCCAAGGCGGCGGCCCCCGCCCTCATGCGGGCAGACACCGAACAGAAAAACCGCGCCCTGCTGGCCATGGCTGACGCGCTGGAGCAAAGCTGCGGCAGCATCCTCCGGGAAAATCAAAAGGACCTGGACGCTGCCCAGGGCACCGTTTCGGAGGTCATGTTGGACCGGCTGGCCCTGAGTGACCGCCGCATCGCCGATATGGCCGCGGGCATCCGCCAGGTGGCGCAGCTTCCGGACCCGGTGGGCACAGTGCTCCGCCGGGTGGAGCGCCCCGGGGGCCTTTTGATTGAAAAGACCGCCGTGCCCATGGGTGTGGTGGCCATCATCTATGAAAGCCGGCCCAACGTCACCTCGGACGCGGCCGCGTTGGCGCTGAAAAGCGGCAATGTCTGCGTACTGCGGGGCGGTAAGGAGGCCGCGCGGTCGGCCCGCGCCATCGTGACGGCCCTGCAGGCAGGGCTGCGGACGGCTTTGCAGCCGGGGGAGGAATTCCTCCGCAATGGACGCATGGA
>CABSAB010000404.1 GCA_902475515.1 uncultured Eubacteriales bacterium
TGGTGGAAATCAGGGGGATGTCGCACTTGGAGCATATCTCCCGCAGCATAGCCCCCAAGGTAGCCGGAAAGACCAGCGCCGTCTCATAGGGCTTGTCCGTCCGGTACATATCATCATAGGCGTTGATGGTGATGGTCTCCCCCGGTGTGGCCGGGTTCACAACGGTATATATGCCCTTTTCGATGCGTTCCGTGGTGCGGCTCAGTGCAAAGGTGAGATATAGCCGGATCTTCGCGCCGAAGAAGTCCATGCCCTCGAACTGTTCCACATCATTGATGAGCTTGAGCTGGATACGCTTCTGCACCGCCACACCCACCGGGAAAGACGAGAGCCCCGCTCCATCCACAATCTCATTGCCGCTTATGGTGAAGTCGGCTTCGTCCAGGAATATCTTTGTACCGTCAGTCAGGGTGATCTCCGCATATTCCTTGAAGTCTGTCCGCCGCTTCATCAGCTGCTTAAATTCGTTGGATACATTTATCAAAGTGGATCAACTCCTGTCATGCGAAACGTCAAGGAGGATAGATACTCCTCGTCTTCCTCCAGCGTCCCGACTTCGCAATCGCCCTTTCCCACATAAAACGGCGCATCCCGCCACTGGCCGTAGTAAGGGCTGAAGCAGTGCAGTGTGAACTCCTGTCCTTTTGCAATCTTCTGCAATATTTGGGATGCGGCGCCCACGGGAATGTGGGTCGCCGTATAGCCGAACTGCTCCACCGTAAAAATTGGCGTAAAATGGCCCTTGCCGTTCTGTGTGCGGTCACTATCTTCGGTGTATGTGGATTCAAAGGCATACGCCAGCCCGGAATCCGGCTGATAGATCGCGTCTCCGTTGATCTTGATTCGATCCTGCATAGTGCCTCCTTAGTCCAGCAGCGGATTCCGTCCGCTTTGGCTCCGGATCAGGTCCGCTTGGTTTTTTACGATGTCAAACAGCACCCGTCCGTCCGGCATGGTCAGGGTAAACCGGTACTGGTCGTTTCTGGACGGTTGCTGCATACCGCCTCCCGTGAGACGGCTGATCAGCCCGGAGAGCCCGGACAGGGTGTCCTTGATCTCCTGGGTGTCATTGGCGCTGTATGCAGCCTTGGGCGGGATCACTGTGCCTGTGGCAACCACGGGCGTAGGTATCTGGATGTTCGGAAGTACGCTGTCCGCTGTAACCGGAATGCGAAGGTCCAGCTTAGACACGGCACCGTTGAAGCCGTCAATGATGGCATCCGCCATGTTCCGCACAGTCTTAAGCAGACCGTTCTCAGAAGCTTCCATGCCTTCACCGATGCCAGCACCCAGGAAGTAGCCCACCTCGTCCCGGAATACGGTGGATGGGCTGTGGATGCCAAGGCTTCTCTTGACGCTGGTCACAAACCATTTGGCCCAATTCCCAAGGCCGCTTGTGGTGTACATACCACGAATGATACCCTGGGTCAGATAATAGCCCGTGTTCCCGGCACTGGCGCTGGCCTGGACCCACGATGTGAACCAGTTTGACCAGGCGCGCAGCCCGTTCGTGGCATACATCCCGCTGAGAATACCGGACATGACACGGCTTCCCACGGATGGCCATCCCGCGTTCAACACAAAATTGATAGCACTGCTGAAATACGCCTGAATGCGCCCCGGCACGGATGCAAAGGCTCCGCTGATGCTGTTCGCGATCCCGGAAAACCGACTACCGGCACTGCTCCAGGCAGATACCGCATTTTGGTACGCCGTCTGAAACTTCTGCCGGATGCTGCCGGGCAATGTAGAAAAGGAATTTACGACGTTCGCCGCAATGGAGGAAAATCCGCTCTTCGCACTGCTCCAGGCATTCTTTGCCTGAGTAAGGGCGCTCTTGAATTTTGCTGATATGCCGCCGGGAACGCTGGAAAAGCCGCTGACAGCATTGGACGCAATTTTTGTAAAGTCGGTCTTTGCGCTGCTCCACTCCTTCTTGGCGGCCTTACAGGCCTGGGAGAAGGTCTTTTGAACGCCTTTTCCGAATTCGCCGAAGGCTGCGGCGGCACTGTTGGAGATTTTCTTGAAGTCATCCCCAACCGCCTGCCACTGGTTTTTTGCGCCGCTGTATGCCCCGGAGAATTGATCACTTACGCCTGTAGGCAGATTGGAGAATCCATGGGGATATCTCGCAAGACCCTTTGTGTAATCCGCAGCGGCATTGGACCAGGTGCCCTTGGCGGAATCGTAGGCCGTCTCAAAGGTATCGGGGACGCTGCTTAGGAAGCTGTCAAAGGCTCCTGTGGCTTCACCGCTGATGGTATTGAAGTCCGTGGAGGAGGATATGAGCGCGTACATGGGGGGCGCCGGAC
>CABSAB010000405.1 GCA_902475515.1 uncultured Eubacteriales bacterium
TTGGCATTGTCGAAGGTGCCGAAGCCCGGGATATTTTTGGGCTCGTAGATCCGGTAAATGGTGATGCCGCTGATGAAATGGACCAGGAAACGGACTGCGCAGCCTAAAGCGGTGCCCGGGAAGATGCCCCAGGCCTTCCCACGAAACAGACCCGCCAGGCCCAGAGGGGTAAAGGCCACCAGGTAATCCAGCAGCATGGACTGCCAGCCCCAGGCGTAGGCCCCGTCAAAAATCAATTGCAGCAGGCCAAAGGCAAAGCCGGCCAGCAGGCCCTGGCCCAGCCCCCAGCGCAGGGCAAAAAACACAATGGGGAAGATTGCGGGAGTCAGGGAGCCGCCGTTGGGCAGCTGCATGAACTTGAGGTAGCTCAGGGCCTGAGCCAGGGCTACCATGATGGCCCCCTCGCACAGGGTGCGGACGCGGAGATGGGAGCGGTTTGTATTTGCCATGGGAATGGATACCTCCATTGTGGGGAAATCCCCAAAAATAAAATCGCATTGCAAACCCGCCGGCGGTGCGCAATGCGATACGTCCATATCTGCATCTTTCCCTACGACGGCATAACCCGTATCAGGTTTGCGGGTGAGGGCGCGGCTTCGCCCAATCTCAGCCGGAATCGTCCGGCTCCCCGAAGAGTGATTTGTTCTGCGATTCGAGGCAATTATACAAGAACAGGGGGGAAATGTCAATGTGCGGTTGTGCGCTTTTGCGGAATTTGCTATGGGTGGTGGGCTTTCCCTTGAAAAATGCGGGATTCGTGGTATGATGATATGGAATATAGGATCTGGGAGGTTGCCGTATGCGGAAAACGAAAATCATCTGCACCATTGGGCCGGCCTGTGAAAATGAGGAGACCCTGACTGAGATGTGTTTGGCGGGCATGAATGTGGCGCGCCTGAATTTTTCTCATGGCTCTCACGAGGAGCATCAAAAGAAAATCGATTTGATCCGGCAGGTCCGGGAGAAGCTGGAGCTCCCCATTGCCATTATGCTGGACACCAAGGGACCGGAGTACCGGATCAAAACCTTTGCAAATAAGCGGATCACCCTTCACGATGGGGATATGTTTACCTTTACCACCGACGATGTGGTGGGAGATCAGACCCGGGTTTCCGTCACCTATAAGGGCCTCATAGAGGACCTGGAGGTGGGCGACACCATCATGGTCAACAACGGCCTGGTCATTTTCCGGGTGGAGCAGCTGGAGGGCAGCAATGCCCGGTGCCGGGTCTTGGCAGGGGGCGATCTGTCTGACCGGAAGAGTATGAATTTCCCCAACCGGGTGCTGGCTCACGACTTCCTCAGCCAGCAGGATCAGGAAGACCTGCTGTTTGGCATCCGGAATGGAGTGGACTTCGTGGCGGCTTCCTTTGTTTCCAACCGCCGGGATATGGAGGATCTGCGGACGTTCCTGGATGAAAACGGCGGAAGTGACATCGATATCATTGCTAAAATTGAAAATCGCTCTGGCGTGGACCACATTGAGGAGATCTGCCAGGTGGCCGACGGCGTGATGGTGGCCCGGGGGGACCTGGGGGTGGAAATTCCCTTTGTGGAGGTCCCAGCCATTCAGAAGTACCTCATCAACAAGTGCCGCCTCCTGGGCAAGCGGGTCATTACCGCCACGGAGATGCTGGAATCCATGATTCACAATCCGCGCCCCACCCGGGCGGAGATTTCCGATGTGGCCAATGCGGTTTACGACGGCGCCTCCGCCGTAATGCTTTCCGGGGAGACCGCCGCCGGCAAATATCCCGTGGCCGCTGTGAAAAACATGGCTGAAATTGCGGAGTATACGGAGAAGCACATCAGCTACATCCACCGCTTTCACACCACGGAGTTTGAGATTCACAGCAATCTGGACGCAGTGTCCCACGCCACCTGTGCCATGGCCATTGACGTGGGGGCCAAGTGTATTGTGGTCAGCTCCATGAGCGGCCGCACGGCCCGAATGGTCAGCCGGTTCCGCTGCCCGGCGGACATCGTGGGTATGACCACCACGGAGCGGGCCTGGCGAAAGCTGGCTCTGAGCTGGGGCGTTACCCCGGTGCTCAGTGAGGAGTTTAACTCCATGGACGTGATGTTTTATCACGCGCTGCACCAGGCAAAGCGGGTCTGCCACCTGGAAAAGGGGGACAACGTGGTCCTGACCGGCGGGCAGATCAACGGGCATCCGGGCAATACCAACACCATTAAGGTGGAGACGATTAAATAATAGGGTGGTAAGGGCAGGCTTTTGGCGCAGGGATACCGGACTTCCTCTGCCGGTATCCCCGCCCAAAGGGCACATGCAAGGCAGGGACTTTAAAAT
>CABSAB010000406.1 GCA_902475515.1 uncultured Eubacteriales bacterium
GCCTGTAGGCGAACCGCCTCAGGGCCGTATTTTTCTTTTTGCCGCTTCAGCTCATCGGCCACGATCTGCGCCGCTTCGTCCCAGCTGATGCGGACGTATTTGCTCTTTCCCCGGTTCTGAGGATTCCGCTCGCCGTTCGGGTCCCAGTCCACCCGCTTGAGGGGGTACATCACCCGGTTGGGAGAATACACCCGAGACTTGTAACCCAGCCCGAAGGGGGTGATGGTCACCCGGTCCGGGGCCTGAAAGGTCTTTCCCCGGGCGGTAAAGCTCCAGGGGTTGCAGTATTTGTCCGTATATTCCTTATCATAAAAGTAAGGCCGGATGCGGGTGATCCTCCCGTCCTTGGAATCCACCTGGCAGGGCGCGCCGCTCTCAGGTCCCATAAGGCTAAAGGATACAATGCTTTGCTGATCCGGTGTAAACTTGTCCGACATAAGCGTTCTCCTTCTTCCGTGTGTAAAACACTTTAGAATTTCTTCCTCTATTATAGGTCATTTGCGGAAAACTTGAAACAGTATTCCACAATTTTGTCACACCCTTTCGGTTGTGACCCTACAACATCCGTTCATTCCCGGATAAACTGCCTGTCCGTCTCCGGCAGCTGCGCATCCTCGGCGCAAAACCGTTCCGCGCGCATGTGGAGGTCGTATTTTTCCCGCAGCGCCGCAATCGTTTCCATCATGGCAGACCCGTGATGCCTGTCCAAAGCCCCTTGGTCCTCCCATGCATCAATCAGAAGCACCGTTTCCGGGTCTGCCATGGAAACAAAATAATCATAGCGCAGATTGCCCGCCTCCCGGCGAATGGCATCCGCCGCGCCGCTTTTCTCCATTTCCTCCGCAAACCTTTGGGCGCTCCCGCCGGTGCCGGTATAGTACAGATGTACTGTGATGCTCATGGTCCTGTCCCCTTTATCCTGCCGATTTTACACGTTTTCTTCTATAAAACGCACGCTGGAATCGTTCCAATATTTTTTATAAACCCGGTCTGTCTTGCCGTCCAGATTCAGCTGGTACATACGGAATGTCACCGGAATATTCTTCGGCATCCACTGTTCCTCGTAGGAATATTGGTATTTCATGCCCAACCGCCGCATGACCCCGCCGCTTCTGGGATTATTCACATCGTGGGTCGCTGTGATATAAGGGATTCCATCCTTTGCAAGCTGTGCCACAACGGCTTTTCCCGCTTCCGTGACGATCCCCCTGTGCCAGAATTCCTTTCGCAGCCCGTAGCCAAAGTCGTGGCTGTCGTCCATTGCCACATTCACATAACCAATCGGAACATCGTCCGTTTTCAGACAAATGGCGTAATTGTATCCCTGTACTTTTGCGTAATTGTCCGCAAATTTTTCCCGAAAAAATGCCGTAGCCTCCTCCATGCTCCTCAGCGGAAACCAGGGAAGGAACCTGTTCACTTCCTCGTCGCAATATATCTCATACAATGCCGCTATGTCTTCTTTCGTGAACCTTCTTAAAATCAACCTGTTTGTTTCAATTCTGGGCGTGTTCATGTCTTTTCACCTGCACCCGCGCCTTATCATATTCCTCCGGAGTATTGACATTCTCCAGCAGCCGTTCCAGGGGAAGTTCCCGCAATTCGGCTTCCTCCACCCACCGGACGGAGACTTTATCAAACAGCCCCCGAAAGGCCCTGCGGTCCTCTGACAGCATGGCCTGCACCGCAGGAAGGCAGCTTCTTCGATACACGCCAAAAGCCGGCTCGATCTGTCCGTCCGCCCGGCGGATCACGCAGGCATCCGCCTCTCCCAGCATCTCCAATAATTTTTGGGCCAATCCCAGCGTTCCAAAGGGCAGGTCCGTAGCCGTTAAGAATACGGCGTCCCCGTCCGTTTGACAAAACGCCGCCTCCAAGCCTGCCAGCGGTCCCATGCCCGGGTGCAGGTCTACAATTTCTTCCGCGCCATCGCAGAAAAACTTCCCTGCCTCTCCCACGGACACGTACACCGGAAACGCCGGGCTGTATACCCGCACCAGCCGGGAAAGGAACGTCTCCCCGGAAAGGAGCAGCTCCGCTTTATCCCGGCCCATGCGGCGGGAGGCCCCCCCGGCCAGGATCACACATATGGTCTTCACAGCCGGAACACCTGCCCCGTCTGCGTAAGGTCATAGTTCCCCGTGGCCGCCACTTCCTCCCGGAAGCCGCCGCCCGTGAGATACTCCATAAGCAGCTGAAATGTCGGCTCCTGCTCCCGCTCCGCCGGGAACACCAGGTCATACCACTCCTTTTGAAGCGGCAGGAATTCAATGCCGTGCATTTCCGGGGTGGAGAGCCT
>CABSAB010000407.1 GCA_902475515.1 uncultured Eubacteriales bacterium
TCACGGACCAGTATCGTTCCGCCCCGCATGGCATAGCCCGCGGTGTCGCCGATATTGCCGTGGACGACGATCCGCCCGGCATTCATGGTGTCGCCCACGGCATCCTGGGCATTGCCGCGCACAGTAATGGAACCGCCGTTGAGATAGGCCCCCAGTGCGTTTCCGGGGATGCCCTGGATGGTGATATCCTTCCCGGACATCCCGGCAGCGATGAACCGCTGGCCGCAGCAGCCGGTAAGGGTGCAGCTGTCCGGCCCCTCCCGGAGCTTCCGCGGGCTATGCCATGCGGGGCGGAACGATACTGGTCCGTGATAGCGCGGGCTACCGGGCGGGTATCCATATGAAGGCCTATCAGGATAAGGTCCCGGTGATGGTCATCGGCGGTACCGCCGGGAGCTTCCTGGGGGAATACCAGGCCGGCGGTGTCATTGTGGTGCTGGGCCTTGGGGCAGGGGAGGGCCGCATCATCGGCAATTTCCCCTGCACCGGTATGCACGGCGGGAAGATGTTCCTGCGGGGCGACTGCGCAAAGATCACCTTCCCCAGCCAGGTGCAGACCCGGCCCGCCGGAGCGGCGGATCTGGAGGAGCTTTCCCACCATGTGGCCGAATATTGCAAGGCTTTCGGCTGCGATTTTCAGGAGATCATGGCGGCGCCCTTTACCGTGGTGACGCCGGACAGCAAGAATCCATACAAACAGATGTATGTAGCAAATTAAAAGAAAGCAGGGCAGGATCATGAAGTATTCCAAACAAGAGGTCATGCAGTATGCTGCGGAGGAGGATGTGAAGTTCATCCGCCTCTCCTTCTGCGATATCTTCGGCCGGCAGAAGAACATCTCCATCATGCCCCAGGAGCTTCCCCGGGCCTTTGAATATGGGATCGCCTTCGACGGCTCTGCCATTGCGGGCTTTGGGGATGAGACCCATTCGGACCTGCTGCTGCACCCGGAGCCGGATACGCTCATGCAGCTGCCCTGGCGGCCGGAGCACGGCAAGGTGGTGCGGATGTTCGCATCCATCTCCCACCCGGACGGCAGGCCCTTTGCCTGCGATACCAGGAGCTTGCTCAAGCAGGCGGTGGCGGATGCGGAGAAGGCCGGATATCAGTTCTCCTTTGGCGCTGAGCAGGAGTTTTACCTGTTTCAGCTGGACGAGACCGGAAAGCCCACCACCATTCCCTATGACGAGGCAGGCTATATGGACATTGCCCCCGATGACCGGGGCGAGAACATCCGCCGGGAGATCTGCCTGACTCTGGAGCAGATGGGCATTCAGCCGGAGAGCTCCCACCACGAGGAGGGCCCCGGCCAGAATGAGATCGACTTCCGGTACTCCGATGCCCTCACCGCTGCGGACAACGCCATGACCTTCCAGACTGTTGTCAAGACAGCGGCCCACCGGAACGGCCTATGCGCGGATTTCCGTGCCAAGCCCATTTTGGATAAGCCGGGAAACGGCTTCCATATCAATATGTCGGTCCGGGCGTCCGACGGCAGCGATCAGCTGCCTCCCATGATCGCCGGGATCCTGGAAACGGTGCGGGATATGACGGTGTTCCTGAATCCCACAGAGAATTCCTACCAGCGCTTCGGAGGGAACAAGGCGCCCAAGTATATCTCCTGGTCCAGTGAGAACCGCTCCCAGCTGGTGCGCATCCCCGCTGCTGCGGGAGAATACCGGCGGGCGGAGCTGCGCTCTCCGGACCCCACGGCAAACCCCTATCTGGCCTTTGCACTGATCATCTACGGAGGATTGTACGGCATCGAGAACCACCTGGAGCTGCCCCGGGTAGCAGACTTCAACCTGTATAAGGCGGACCCGGCGGTGCTGGCGCAGTTCCGGCAGCTTCCTGCGGACCTGGCGGAGGCAAGGCTTGCCGCCGGCGGCAGTCTGTTTATTCGTAGCCATATTCCGGAGGCGGTCTTAAAGGGTTACAGCGATCTATAAAACACGATTTCCGGCAGAAAGGAGGGCGTATCATGAGCTTGGAACAACGGAGCTACAGTGTGCTGGTGGCTTCGGCGGCCCAGCGATTTCTGGACGCCCTGTCCGCCATGCTGCCGGAGTCCACGTTTTCTCCTGTGCATACGGTCTCCAGCATTTCAGCCGCCAAGCGGGCGCTTTCGGAGCGGGCCTATGATTTTGTGGTCATCAACTCTCCGCTGCCGGATGATCCGGGGATACGCTTTGCCATAGACACCTGCAGTGCCAAGGGGACTGTGGTGCTGCTGTTTGCCGGAGCGGAGAACCATGAGGCGATCTATGAAAGAGTCTCGGCCCACGGGGGTTCCAGGC
>CABSAB010000408.1 GCA_902475515.1 uncultured Eubacteriales bacterium
CTGACGAAATACGTTTCCGTCCGGGTACATGTGCCCCAGCTCACAGAACAGCCCCGCGATGTACTTGGCCCGCACCGGGGAGATCACATCCACCCCGGCTCTGACCAGAAGCCTGGCCCCCAGCATGCCGAGCAGCACGCCAAAGACCGCCTTTAACACATCCGCCAAAATCACCAGCAGCGTCAGCTTCCCGCCGAAGACACGGTTGAAGTTCGTCAGTCCCGCGTTGCCGCTACCGTGGGTGCGGATGTCATCCCGCAGGATGTATTTGCTGACTAAGATCGCCCCGTTGGAACAGCCCAGAAGATAGGGCACCACAGACAGCAACAGCACACCCAATGCAATGAGCAGGTAATTCATACCTTGTCACCGTCCTCTCCCTTTTGGCGGATGATCATCTTGATGGGCGTGCCCTCAAAGCCGAACACTGCCCGCAGCTGATTTTCCAGATACCGCTGATAGGAGAAGTGGAACAGCTTCGCGCTGTTGCAAAACAGCACGAACGTGGGGGGCTTCACCCCGGACTGGGTGATATAGTAGACCTTCAGCCGCCGTCCCTTGTCCGTGGGCGGCTGGACCCGGGCGGTGGCGTCCGCCAGGATGTTGTTGAGGGTACCTGTGGAGATGCGCATGGCATTCTGATTGGCCACGGCGTTGATGGTCTCGTAGATACGGTCCACCCGCAGCCCCGTCAGGGCGGAGATATACACCACCGGGGCATAGGTCATATAGGCAAGGCCCTCCCGCACGGATTTTGTGAACTTGTCCATGGTACCGGTGGATTTTTCCACCGCATCCCACTTGTTCACCACAATCACCGCCGCCTTGCCCGCCTCGTGGACCAGGCCCGCGATCTTGGTGTCCTGCTCGGTGATGCCCTCATTGGCGTCGATCATAATGAGGCACACATCCGCCCGGGAGATGGCGTCCACGGAGCGCATATTGGAGAACTTCTCCACCGAGTCATCCACCTTGGCCTTTTTCCGCATACCGGCGGTGTCGATAAAGACGTATTTGCCGTGTTCATTTTCAAAATAGCTGTCGATGGCATCCCGGGTGGTGCCCGCCACATTGGAGACGATCACCCGCTCCTCGCCCAGGATGTAATTGAGAAGGCTGGATTTTCCCACATTGGGCTTTCCGACGATGGCTACCTTGATGACGTCCTCATCCTCCTCTTCCTCCGTCTCCGGCGGAAAGTGCTCCACGCACAGGTCGAGAAGATCTCCCGTGCCGTGGCCGTGAAAGGCCGAAACGGGGATGGGGTCTCCCAGGCCCAGGGAATAGAACTCATAGATATCCGGGTTCACCGGGCCGGTGCTGTCGCACTTGTTCACCGCCAGAAGCACGGGCTTTTTGCTCCGCTGGAGCATGGTGGCCACCTCGCTGTCGGCGGCGGTGGGCCCCGTCTTGATGTCGCAGACCATCACCAGCACATCTGCCGTGTCAATGGCGATCTCCGCCTGGCGGCGCATGAATTTCAGCATTTCGCTGTCGGTCTTTGGCTCAATGCCGCCGGTGTCCACCAGCTCAAACTCCCGCCCGTTCCAGTCGCACTGCCCGTAGAGCCGGTCCCGGGTAACGCCGGGAGTGTCCTCCACAATGGCCATGCGGCGGCCGGTGAGTTTATTAAAAAGCATGGACTTGCCCACGTTGGGCCGTCCCACAATGGCAACCAAGGGTTTTGACATCGATGGCCACCTCCAATTCTTAATTCTGGTTTTATATTATCTCATTTTTTCAGAAATAAATCAATCTTTATTTGCGCCCGGCCCGTTTCCCCCGGCGCAGGAGCCGCAAGGCTGCGCGGCCCCCGCATGCCCCGGTGAAAAAACGGCAGGTTTTCCCTTGACATTTGTAAAGCCGGCCATTATAATAGTTTGGTCAGACTATAGAGATGGGGGATGGCTATGCGACTGGATCTTGGACCGATCATCCACCAGCCCGGCGGCGTCCTGCCATTTTCTCTTTCGCTTGACTTTTCTTCTCTGGAGTTTGGGGGGAGCTTTCCAGCAACAGAGCCTGTGCTGTTTTCCGGCCAGGTCCGGAACGAGGCCGGTGTCCTGGTGCTCACAGCCTCTCTTTCCACCACGCTCCACTGTATCTGTGACCGCTGCGCCGCCCCCTTTGACCGCCCCTTTTCCCAGGCGGTGGAGGCCGTTTTGGTGCAGGAGCTCATGGATGAGAAGAACGAGGATGACTGGACCTTTCTGCTGAAGGACGGCGAAGCGGATCTTCTGGATATCGCCACCACCGCCTTCGTGCTGAATCTGGATACCAAATTCAGCAC
>CABSAB010000409.1 GCA_902475515.1 uncultured Eubacteriales bacterium
GGTGACTTTGCCGAAGGCGGCGTACTGACCGTCCAGGAAGTCCCCGTCGGCGTGCATGATGAAGAACTGGCTGCCGGCAGAGTCCATGGCCTGGGCCCGGGCCATGGAGAGCACGCCCCGCTTGTGGCTCAGGTCGTTCTTCACGCCGTTGGCGGAGAACTCACCCTTGATGCAGTAGCCAGGGCCGCCGATGCCCACGCCCTTGGGGTCGCCCCCCTGGATCATGAAACCGGAGATGACCCGGTGGAAGATCAGGCCGTCATAAAACCCCTTGCCGGCCAGGCTGATGAAGTTGTTCACCGTGATGGGGGCCACTTCGGGGTAGAGTTCCGCGACGATCTTGCCGCCGTCCTCCATCTCAATGGTAACAATGGGATTCTGTGCCATAGTAATAGATTCCTTTCTGTTCCAGTCATCCGCAGGGATACTATGGATTGTTTGGATGGGAGGGAGGGATCACCGCCGCTGCAGTTTCAGGGCCCGGTCCATCTCCCGCTTGGCGTCCTTCTTGGCTGCGGCCTCCCGCTTGTCGTAGAGCTTTTTGCCCTTGCACAGGCCGATCTCCACCTTGACCCGGGGGCCTTTGAAGTAGAGGCTCAGGGGGACCAACGTGTAGCCGTCCTGCTTGATCTTGGCGAAGAGGCGGAGGATCTCCCGCTTGTGCATCAGCAGGCGGCGGGGGCGGCGGGGTTCCCGGTTGAAGATGTTGCCCTTCTCATAGGGGCTCACGTGCATGCCGTTGAGGGTCATCTGCCCGTCCTTGATGGTGCAGAAGGAATCCTTCAGGTTCACGTTGCCCATGCGGATGGACTTCACTTCCGTTCCCGCCAGTTCGATGCCCGCCTCGTACCGGTCCTCCACGAAGTAGTCGTGAAAGGCTTTGCTGTTTTTGGCGATGAGTTTCCTACTCTCCTTGGACACTGCGGGCACCTCCTCTCCTCCCTGGCAGCCAGGGATTGTAGTGTTTTATTATCCTCCATTGTCCCCCGTCTGTCAAGGCCCCCTTCCCATCTTCCCGTTTATTCAAAGATTGTTCACACAATTCAATTTGACAAGGGCGGCCAGATGTGTTACAATTTGGTTACATTTTTTATTGGGGTTCTTGGGTTTTTCCCCCAACAGGCCCCAATGATCTTTGTTTTGGAGGTTTATATGGCAAACGAGAAGATTCCTCTTACGTATAAAGGTCACCCCCTTCGCCGGAAGGATAATGTCATCTATTACGGCGATATGTCTGACTCTCACATCATCCTGCTCCAGATTCTGGACACCAAACCTGTGGGAGATCTCAACGTAGCCACCAAGGTCAGCGTCCAGCTCCAGCTCACTGCCCCCGACCTGAAAGGGCGGGACCGTGTGGTGAAACGCAGCGAGAAGGACAGCCTGTATGCCGCCATCGACGTGGCCTCTGTTTGGCTGGAGCGCGCTCTGTCCGCCCGCTGACCCCGCCCTTGGAACGGAGGTAGATTCCCATGTTTCATTCCAAATTTGCCCCACGGCTTCTGGCCATGGGCCTGCTGGCCGCTTCTGCGCTGTCGGTGACCGCCTTGGCCGCCCCCACCGCCATCCGGGTGGACCGGGACCACGACACTTCTGGCGCCAGCCAAGCCGGCTCCAGCACCAACAACCCCATCTCCGTAGACCCCAGCCAGGCCAGTGGAGAGATCGAGGTGATCTATCAAGACGCCAACGGGGTAGAGCACACCGCCACCATCTCCGCCGTGGCCGCCCAGTCAGAGACCTACGCCTGCATCAACGCCGGCGGGGACGCCCTGCGGGTCCGCCAAGGCCCGGGGACAAGCTATGAGATCCTGTGCAATGTCTACGACGGGGACCGCTTCCCCATCACCGGCAAGACCGACGGCTGGTACCAGATCCTGTGCAACGGCCGCACCGGTTATGTCTCCGCGGAGTTTGTCACCGTGGAAGACAAGGACTCCGTCTCCAAACCCGACGGCGGCAACGGGGACAATTCGTCCACCAACTCCCTGGCCCAGCAGATCGTGGACTTCGCCCTGCAGTATGTGGGTTACCCCTACGTCTACGGCACCGCAGGGCCGGACACCTTTGACTGCTCCGGCTTCACCTATTATGTGTATGCCCACTTTGGGTACAGCCTAAACCGGTCCTCCCGGGATCAGGTGAACAACGGCGTAGCGGTCTCTAAAGACCAGCTGCAGCCCGGCGACCTGGTGTTCTTCTCCACCAACGGGTCCTATCCCACCCACGTGGGTCTGTACATCGGGGACGGCAACATCGTCCACGCCTCCACCCCCCAGGACGGGG
>CABSAB010000410.1 GCA_902475515.1 uncultured Eubacteriales bacterium
TCTCCAACTGCTCTGCCATTTTTCGAATTTGACGGTTCCGCCCCTCATGAATGGTGATTGTAAACTTTCCATTGGCTCCATCCAACTGCACCTTGGAGACCTTTGCCGGGTGAATACGGTAGCCATCGATCTCCATGGGCTGCTTCATGGCGCTTATCTTCTCCGGCGACGCTTCTTTGACCCACACTACATAGACCTTATCAACCGCACCAGAGGGATGCAGCAATCGGTTTGTAAGGTCTCCGTCGTTGGTCAGCAGCAGCAGCCCCTCGGAGTCCATATCCAGCCGTCCCACAGGATAGACTGAAGCCTGTTCCTCCAGTAACTCCATGACCGTCCTCCTCCCCTTTTCATCGGAGCGGGTGGAGACATAGCCCCGGGGTTTGTGCAGCATGATATATGTAAGCTCCGGCGGCGGGGCAAGCTTTTCCCCATCCACCAGAATTTCATCGGTCTGTTCATCGGCAGTATCGCCTAAAACGCAGACGCGGCCGTTGACGGTCACCCGTCCGGCCGTGATCCACGCCTCTGCCTTCCGTCTGGACAATATGCCGCGACGGGCAAGAATCTTTTGCACGCGTTCTTCCATGGAATCCTCCTTAAAAGGGCAGCTTCTCCTTGAGCTTATCCCAGAAGCCCGGTTCCTCAGGCAATTGCTCCACAGATGCTCCTGCGAGGACTGTCTGCTCGTTGACTAAGCGGTCACCCACATATACACGCATCTTTCCCAGGACCTGTCCTTGACGAATCGGTGCATAGAGGAGCTGCGCTGTTTCCACCTGCAGCTCCGGTGTCTCGTCCGGAAGCATGAAAAAGCTTACGTCCTCTGTTGCCACCAACGGGACTTGCGTTTCTGTGCCAGAAATAATTTCTGCAGCACCCACCTGCTGTCCCTGGGTTACCAAGGTTTCAGGACTGTAACAGGTAAACCCATAATCCAGCATCTTCCTATGATCGCTCCAATCCGAGGGGGCATTGATGGTCACGGAAACCAGTCTTCTCCCATCCCGTTCCGCACTGCCCACCAGGATACGGCCTGCATGCTTGGTAAAGCCGGTCTTGACTCCAACCGCGCCCTCATACTGCCAGAGAAGCTTATTATGGTTGGTCAGAAAATGCTCCGCAACATTATATTTCTTAGCGGATACGATGGTGCGAAAGCTGTCGTTTTTCATAGCCGCAACGGTCAGGCGGCCAAGACTGCGCGCAGTAGCATAGTTCTCCTCCGAATCCAGCCCATTGGGGTTTGCAAAGTGTGTATGCTCCAGTCCCAACTCCTGCGCCTTTTCGTTCATCAATTTTGCAAATTCCTCGGGACTTCCCGAAACATGAATTGCAAGTGCTACTGCCGCGTCATTTCCCGAGGACAGCATCAGCCCATACAGCAGATCCTCCACCGTCAGTTCTTCGCCGGCCTTGAGATACATAGAGGAACCTTCGATCCCCACCGCCTCCTGCGCTACTGTGACGGGGTCCTCCAATGCCGCATGCTCCAGCACCACCAAGGCTGTCATAATCTTTGTGGTGCTGGCGATCAGGCTCTGCTGATCTGCGTTCTTCTCCCAGAGCACCTGCCCCCGATCGCCGTCAAGCACAATGGCACTCCTGGCAGAAACATCCAATGCCCGAACAGGTCCTCCATAGACACAGATGGCTGCAAGTGCCCATGCAGCCATCCGGAGTATCATTTTTTTCATTCTGCATCACCGAGAGCAGTATCTCCCGGCATCCGCGTTTTATTCACTGATTTCGATTTCCACTGCAGGCGTTTCGCCTTTTTTCTTATCGACCATAGCGCTGACCTTGTCCACCACACCGGGTACCAGATCGATCACCCGGTCCGCCACCGTGGCAGCAGGCTGATCCACCGCCACCATGCGGACATTGCCGTCCCGGATCACCAGGAAGGAGATCGGCGTAATGCTCACACCCATGCCGGCGCCGCCGCCAAAGGCATTGGGATTCTCCGGCTTCTGGTTTTTCTGTGCAAAATCCGAACCGCCCGAGCCGTAACCAATGGAGATCTTGCAAACTGGGATCACCGTAACGCCGCCCGCCTCAATGGGCTTGCCCACAACTGTGTTTGCATCCATCATATTCCGAATTTTCGCCATGGTGGCTTCTACCAAATCACCGATCGGATGTGCCATGTTCATTTCCGCCTTTCTGTTTCTGTTTTCTGTACCATTTTAACCCCCGCCAGCCGTAATATGCCGCAAACCGGATCCCCGCACCCAGGGAAATTGCTGCCGTGGCCTTGGCATACAGAAGTGTTTCTTCCG
>CABSAB010000411.1 GCA_902475515.1 uncultured Eubacteriales bacterium
CGCTCTTCCGATCTATTCCGTTGCGTTCAGTGCGAAGCTCCGAGGTGAGCTACCCTTCAGTGGAACAGATGCTTTCACCGCCCGCATCCTCTCTAAAGTCCCGGTCTCAAGGTTCATGTCCTCATCATTGCCTGTGTCAAATATTTGTTTTATCATACTAAAGTGTTTTCCGTTTGTCAATGGCATTTTCCGCCGCAAAAATTTTTTTAGCAATCTGCATTCTTTTTTTGCCGCCGGAGCCTGTTTTTTTGTGATGTTTATGCCCGAAACGCCTGCTTTCCTCTTGCATTTTAGGAGAAACCTGTGGTATCTTTTACGTTGAGCATCTTTATCATCAAGGAAAATGGAGAGAGAACATTGACAGTAGCCATCATTTGCGACGTATTGGGCCAGGAGAACAATGGCACCACCATCGCCGCCATGAATCTGATCCGCACCCTCCGGCAGGCGGGCCATCAGGTTCGGGTGGTCTGCCCCGATGAAAGCCGTGCAGGCGAAGCGGGCTTTTACATCGTCCCCAAATATAATTTCGGTATTTTTAACGGTTATGTGGAGAAAAACGGCGTGGCCCCGGCCAAGCTGGATAGGACCATTTTGGAATCGGCCATTGCGGACGCCGACGTGATCCACGTCATGCTGCCCTTTGCCCTGGGCAAGGCCGCGGCCCGCTACGCCAAGGCCCACAATATTCCCCTCACCGCCGGCTTCCACTGCCAGGCGGAAAATGTCACCGGGCATATTTTCCTCAAGGACTTCCGGCTGGCGAGCCGCCTGACCTATAAGATCCTCTACCGGCGGCTGTACCGCTATTGTGACCTGATCCACTATCCCACCCAGTTCATCTGCGACACCTTTGAACAGATCGTCGGCCCCACCAACCATAAGATCATCTCCAACGGCGTCAGCCGGGACTTTGTTCCCATGGATGTGGCGCGTCCGGCATCCCTCCAAGGCCGCTTCGTGGTGCTGTTCACCGGCCGCTACAGCCGGGAAAAATGCCACAAGGTCCTCATTGATGCCGTGGCCATGAGCCGCCACAGGGATGAGATCCAGCTGATCTTCGCCGGGACCGGTCCCCGGGAGATCTATCTGCGCCAGTACGCCAAGCACCGGAAGATCCCCCTGCCCATCATGCGCTTTTTCTCCCGGGAGGAGCTGGTGCAGGTGGTAAACTGTGCCGATCTGTACGTACATCCTGCGGAAATCGAGATCGAGGCCATCTCCTGCCTGGAGGCCATCGCCTGCGGGCGGGTGCCCCTGATCGCCGATTCCCCCCGCAGCGCCACCCGGTATTTCGCTCTCACGGAGAAAAACCTCTTCCACTACAACAGCCCCCAGGACCTGGCAGAGAAAATGGACTGGTGGCTGGAGCATCCCGAGGCCCGGCAGGCCTGCTCCCGGGAGTATCTGGGCTATGCCGCGCAGTTTGACTACGACACCTGCATGGAGCAGATGGAGCAGCTCCTTCAGGAGGCCGTGGAGGGTTCGCACTATGCCTCCTAAGACTGTCTATTATCAGGACCCGCTCACAGACGATTTTGCCACACTGAATATCCACACCCGCGAAGTGGGCCCGGCATTCCCGTTCCTGCGCAGCAGCCTCCCTTGGAAGGCGCTGTCCGCCCTGGTCTACTACGGCATCGCCGTGCCCATCGTCTTTGTGATCTCCAAGGTCTATCTGGGACTGCGCTTTGAAAACCGCAAGGTCCTGCGGAAGGTCCGGGATACAGGCTATTTCCTCTATGGCAATCACACCCGTGCCCTGGACGCCTTTCTCCCGGCCCTGTCTGCATTTCCGAAGAAGGCCTATGTGGTGGCGAATCCAGATGCGGTCTCTCTGCCCTTTCTTCGAAACCTGGTGCTGATGCTGGGCGTCATCCCCATCCCCAACCAGTTTTCCGCCATGCGGCAGTTCATGCGCACGGTCTCTGAACGGAGCCGCCAGGGCCATTGCATCGCTATTTTCCCCGAGGCTCACATCTGGCCCTTTTGCACCCAGATCCGTCCCTTTGCAGACACCTCTTTCCGCTATCCCGTCCGGGAGGGCCTTCCGGCTGTGGCCATGGTCACTACCTACCGCCGCCGCAGAGGGCTCATGCGCTTCTTCCGCCCGGCTATGACCGTGACCTTTTCGGAACCCATGTATCCCAGGGAGGACCTCTCCCCCAAGCAGGCCCAGGAGGAACTTCGAGACAGAGCATACAACTTTATGACCGAGGTGGCCACCACAAAGGAAAATGTCACCTATATCGAATACAAACTTTGACCAGCTGATC
>CABSAB010000412.1 GCA_902475515.1 uncultured Eubacteriales bacterium
TCGTGGTTGTATTCCACGAGAGCATTTTGCTAGCATCAAAAGTCCATTGGAAGCCCATTGATCTGGGTGGATTCTCCGTTTTCCAGGGGCACCACCAGGTATTTGACCCCGCTGATCATCTGGGCATGGATCTGTTTCGCCTTCTGGGGCGTCACCCGCAGGGAGATGGACACGTCCTCCTCCCCCTCGATAGAGGGATTCGCCGCCATGGCAGCAGCGGCGGCGGTCTTGGCCTCGGTGAGTTCCTGAGAACGCACATGGAGCTGCTCCTTCAGGTCCGTCACCTGCTCCTCCAGTTCGGCGGTGCGGATGCGCTGGACGCTCTGTTCCACCAGTTTCTCGTCTACCACGTTCTGTGCCTGGGGCGGCACGTCGCCAAAGGCATCCTGAAATGCGTCCTGGATGATCTCCCGGGCCTCCTTGGGCATGTCCACCTGGGCCACCACATCGGCCATCATGGTCTTTGTCAGGGGGATGGGCGGGGTATCGTCGGCGCTGTCCGGATCCGGCAGGGTCATCTCATGAAGCTGCTTCTGGACCCGGAGGAAAACGCTTTCTCCCTGCTGCGGGTCCTCAAAGGCGTCCTCAATGACCGACCGGAACGCCGTCTTCTCCTCCCCCGCCGTGCGTTGGGCATCGCAGGCAAGAACTCCCTCGATGAACTCCGCATGGGAGTCCTTCCCGGTCTTTACATAGTACATCACCGCGCTGGAATCGGCTCCGTGATTTGCGAAGGCCGGATATGTAAAGCCGATGTCCGGGGCACCTACGATCCAGTTCCGGTCGCATACGCCGATGCGGTTTTCCTCCTCCCGGTAGCTCAGGCCCGGCTTGGAGTAGTCCACCGGGCAGATGGAGACGATCATATATTCATAGGTTTCGCTGGATTCGTCCAGGCGCTTCCGGTCCTTGGTGCGGGCCACCACATCATATACGTCATGGAAGACCAGGATTAGGTAGTTTCCCGTGAAATCGTAGGATTCCATGATCTTCTCGTAGAGCCGGTCCAGCAGGTCCGGGTTTGTGAGTTTGCTGGCCTTCAGTGCGTAGAGATACCGCTGGGTCTCATTCCCCGTTTCCCCCCGCTGGAAGTTCAGCTCCAGAAGGTTATTGCACAGGGACCCGGAGAGGGTCTTCTTGGCGATCTCCAGATACTTATAAAATTCCTCCTCCTCCAGGTCGGAGAAGGCCTGGGAGAATTTCAGCACCACGTCCTTATTCCCGCTCACATAGCAGCCGGTGAGGCGGGTGAAGGTGCAGCCTTTTTTCGTCATGCGGCGCCGGAGCTCCAGCACATCTCTTTTTGTAATATTCATAGCTTTGGTCCTTTCTCGCTGATCTCGCAAGGAAAAGTATACCCCGCGCCTTTCCCGGATGCAAGAATTATTTTGAAAAAAGTCCATCCAGGGATTGACAGCATGCGTAACAAATGATATTATTAAATCATCAATAACAAATGTTACGATAAAGGGAGGGAAATTTCATGAAAAAGACCTTTCAGATTTCTGAATCCGAATGGCTGGTGCTCCAGTGTCTTTGGAAACAGTCTCCCCTGGAAATCAAGGAGATTTTATCCATGCTCCGGGAAAAAACCGGCTGGAACGCCAATATGGTGCGCACCCTGGTGGTGCGGCTCCAGGAGAAGGGCGCCATCGGCGCGGAAAAGAGCAACCGGTTCTACCGCTACTACCCCATCGCCGTGGAGGAGGACTGCATCCAGGCGGAGACCCAGTCCTTTTTAAACCGGGTCTTCGAGGGCTCGCCGGTGAAGATGATCGCCGCCCTGACAGGAAATGGCAGTCTCACGGAACAGGACTGCCGTGAGATCGAGGCTATGCTCCAAAAGATGAAAGGACGTGAGTAATGTGACCACCGTTCTCTCTATCCTTGCCACAATCACCCGCGGCGCGCTCTTGACGGCGGCGCTGATCGTCCTGATCCGGCTGATCTTCCGCCGGGTTCTGACGGCGAAGGCAAAATACTATCTATGGCTGCTTTTGGCCCTGCGGCTGGTGCTGCCGGCGGTCCCGGCAAGTCCTGTGAGCCTTTTGAATTTCCTGCCGGAGCGGACGGCCTTTCAGCAGGTCCCGGCGGCGCCGAAACCGCTGAATGCCCCGGATGCTCCGGACCCTGTGCTTTGGGAGCATGAACCGGAGGCGGCACCCCAGGAGCCGGAGGTCCCCGACACCCCTGCACAGGCAGACCTGTCCGGCACGCCCGGCATGGTCGAGGAGTTCCCCGTTCCACGGGGAGCACAATGGTTGGCCG
>CABSAB010000413.1 GCA_902475515.1 uncultured Eubacteriales bacterium
GGTGGTGGTCTTGCCCACGCCATTGACGCCGATGACCAGGATCACGGAGGGTTTGGTACCCACACGCAAGGTAAAATCCCCTACGCTGAGCTTTTCCACCAGAATGCCTTTCAGGGCCCCACGGACCTCCTCGGCATCCTTGAGGTGCTCCATATTGACTTTTTCCCGGAGAGCTTCCACGGCACTCACCGCCGTCTCGACCCCCAGGTCCGCCAGGATCAGGCTCTCTTCCAGCTCGTCGTAAAAGTCGTCGTCGATGCCGTGAAAGCCCGCGAAAATACCGCCGATGGTGCTCTGCATGGCCTGGCGGGTCTTACTAAGGCCCGTTTTTATTTTTTCAAAGAATCCCATGGGATCTCCTCCATTAGTTGATATTCAGCTCCTTGACCACCTGGTTCAGGTCCACGGACAGGATCTTGGAAATGCCCTGCTCTTGCATGGTCACGCCGTAGAGCACATCAGCAGCCTCCATGGTGCCCCGCCGGTGGGTGATAACGATGAACTGGGTCTTATTGCTGAGGTTCCGGAGATACGCCGCAAACCGGGCCACATTCCGGTCGTCCAGGGCCGCGTCGATCTCATCGAGCATACAAAACGGCGTGGGCCGGACCTTCATGATGGCAAAGTACAGCGCAATGGCCACAAAGGCCTTCTCGCCGCCGGAAAGAAGCATGATGGTCTTCACCTGCTTGCCCGGCGGCTGGACCTTGATCTCGATGCCGCAGGAAAGCACATCCTCGGGGTCCTCCAACTCCAGGCTGGCCTTGCCGCCGCCGAACATCTCGGTAAAGGTCTGGCCGAAGTATTCGTTGATCTTCGCAAATTCCGTTTTGAATATCTCCGTCATCTCGCCGGTGATATTGCCAATGATCTTCTGGAGTTCCTTCTGACTTGTCTCCACATCGTCCCGCTGGCCGGTGAGATAGGTATAGCGCTCGTTCACCCGCTCAAACTCCTCGATGGCGCCGATGTTGGGATGCCCCAGGGCGCCCATCTTCCGCCGCAGCTCCGCAATGCGCTTTTGGGCGGCGGAGACGCTCTCGATCTCCACCTTCGCCTCCAGGGCAGTGGAATTGGTGAGCTCGTAGTTGTCCCAGAGCTTGTCCAGGATCTGCTTTTCCTCCAGCTCGGTGGTGGCCTTTTTTTGCTCCAGCCGGGCGGCTTCCCGCTCCATGTCCATGAGGTCCCGATTCTTCTGCTGGGCCTCCTTCTCGGCGGCGGTCTTTTTGCCCTCCACCTCCAGGCGGCGCTGCCCGGCCTCGGCCAGGGATTTCCGCAGCGCTTCGGTCTGCTGCAAAAGCTCCTGGGACTGCTTTTCCCAATTGATAAGCTCCGCGGCGATCTGCTCGTTCTCCGCCTGATACTCCAGGATCAGTTTCTGCCGCTGCTCCCGGTCGCCGGAGAGGGCCTCCGCCAGCTCCATCAGTTCTTTCGCGCCGCTCTCGGCGGTCTCCTGCTCCGCTTCCAGGGCAGAACGCTTCAGCTGGGTCTGGTGGATCTGTTCTTCCTGCTCGAGGACCTCCGCGTTTTTGGCGTCGGTCCGGCTCTGAGCCATGAGGATCTCCGTCTCCAGGCTGGCAGCCTCTTTGTCGCAGGCCTCGGAGCGCGCCCGAAGCCGTTCCGCCTCGGCGGTGCCACCGGAGAGGAGCTCCGTTACGGTGTCATACTCCCGCTGCGCGGAAGCTCTGGCACTCTCCAGGGTGGAAAGCAGCACCTCATAATGCTCCGCCCGCTGCTGCAGCCGCAAAACGGCGTCCTCCGCCTCCCGGAGGCGGTTCTGGCTGTCGGCGATCTCTGCCTCGGCCTGGGCCGCGGCGCGGGATGCCTCCTGGAGCTGCTCGGTCTGCTCCTGAAGCTGCCCGTCCAGCTTGCCCCGCTGCTGCTCCATCCGGGCAAGCTCATTGGCCCGGGTCAAAACGCCGGAGCTTTTGGCGGTGGAGCCGCCGGTCATGGAGCCGCCGGCATTCAGAACCTGCCCGTCCAGGGTGACAATCCGGAACCGGTGGCCGTGGCGACCCGCGATGGTGATGGCCGCGTCCATATCCTCCGCCACCGCCGTGCGGCCCAGGAGGTTTTCCATGATATTCTGATATTTGGGGTCATAGGTGATCAGGTCGCAGGCCAGGCCCACGAAACCATATTCATCGTCAAGGCCCCGCTCCTCCAAGCGCCGGCCGCGGATCACCGACAGGGGCAGAAATGTGGCCCGGCCAACCTCCCGCCGGCGAAGGAGGGGCGGGATACACTGGATTCCCGCATCCACA
>CABSAB010000414.1 GCA_902475515.1 uncultured Eubacteriales bacterium
CCGATCTATTCCGTTTCTGGCGAAGCCCGGCATCGACTTCGTGCTGGGGTCCATGCATAATGATCCGGAGTTGGGGGACTACTACTGCATTCACCCCACGGACCGGCGGCACGGACAGGCCCTGCTGGAGACGTATTTACAGTCGCTCCTGGCCCTTGCAAAGACGGACTACTTGGATTCTCTTGCCCATCTGACCTACCCCCTCCGGTACATGAACGGCCGGGATGGGTTGGGGGTATCTATGGAGCCCTATGCGGATCTGGTGCGGGAGATCCTGAGGACCCTGGCAGAACGGGGGAAGGCGCTGGAGCTGAACACCTCCGGCTACCGCACCCTGGGAGAGCCCATGCCGGGGACGGAAATATTCCGGTGGTACCGGGAGCTGGGAGGAGACCTCATCACCATCGGCAGTGATGCCCATGTGCCGGAGCATATGGCAGAAGGCCTGGAGCGGGGCATGGAGCTGCTTCGGGGTATCGGGTTTCGGTATTTGACCCTGTATAAAAACAGAACACCACAGCAGATCAAGCTGTAGAATATGGAGGAAGTATTATGATAGCATTGGCATGTGACCACGGCGGCTATGCCCTCAAGGAGCAGGTGAAGGCCCATCTTGCGGAGCTGGGCCATGCCGTTAAGGACTTCGGAACAAACTCTCTGGACAGCTGCGACTATCCGGATTTTGCGGCGGCAGCGGCCAAGGCTGTGGCGGCGGGAGAATGTGAGAAGGGTATCGTCATCTGCACCACCGGCATCGGTGTTTCCATTGTGGCCAACAAGGTGCCCGGGGTACGCTGTGCCCTGTGCGGAGACCTGCTGTCTGCGGAGATGACCCGGCGGCACAACGACACCAACATGCTGGCCATGGGGGCCGGGATCATTGGGGCCAATCTGGCGCTTTCCATTGTGGACAAGTGGCTCACCACGGATTTTGAGGGGGGCCGCCACCAGCGCCGGGTGGACAAGATCACCGCCGTGGAGCAGGGGACGCTTTGATCCGCCCCATCACCCGGGAGGACCGGGAGACGTATCTGACGCTGTGCCGGGAATTTTACCACTCTCCGGCGGTGCTCCATCCGGTGCCGGAGGAATACTTTGCGCGGACCTTTGACCGGATGGCGGAAGGCAGTCCCTTTGTCAAGGGCTATCTGCTGGAGCGGGATGGGACCATAGCGGGCTATGCTCTGCTGGCGGTGACGTTTTCCCAGGAAGCCGGAGGCGAAGTCATTTGGATCGAGGAACTGTACCTGCGGGAGGAATTCCGGGGCAAGGGCCTGGGAACAGAGCTGTTTGCCTATCTGGAGGCCCAGCGGCCCGGGGCGGTCACCCGCTTCCGGCTGGAGCTGGAGCCGGACAATTTGGACGCCCGGCGGCTCTATGAGAAGATGGGCTTTTCGGAGCTGGGCTACCGGCAGATGGTGCGGGAATTCCCGGAAAAAACATGAATATGCGACAAAAACCTCTCCGGATAAGGCAGTCCGGAGAGGTTTTCGCTGTATATTGAGGAAAGGAGAGAAAAGGGGGTGTTTGTAAAGGAGAAATAAGGTGTTCCCTTGGGAACGGTTTCATTATAGCCTGCGGTTATGGCGGAATTTGAAACAGAATTTGAACCTTTTGTAAACATAACACCGGTCCCATGGGCCTGCTCCTTGCGTTTTCGGCGGGATGCCGTTATAATAATGGCAATTACCGCCGAGGGGGAATTTGGATGGAACGGCCAAAGATTTTACAGAGCAAGCTGTATCTGTATCTCACAGAGTTTTTTGCGGGAATGTCCGTGATGGCGGTGGAGCTGGGGGCCAGCCGGCTGTTGGCACCCTATTTCAGCTCCTCCCAGATCGTCTGGACCATCGTCATCGGCACCATTATGATCGCCATGGCCCTGGGCAATATCTACGGGGGACGCACGGCGGACAAGAACCCCGATCCGGACCGGCTATACCGGCGGCTCATTTTTGCCGCAGTGTGGATCGCGGCCATCCCGGTGCTGGGGAAATATGTGATATTGCTGATCTCCGGCGCGCTGGTGGTGACTATCAGCAACGGATTTTTGATCGTGGCGGCTTTCCTCAGCTGTATGGTGGTGTTCGTATTTCCGCTGTTTTTGCTGGGCACGGTGACGCCGTCACTGGTGAAATACACTGTGGACAGCCTGGACGGCAGTGGGCGGATTGTGGGAAATCTGGGAGCCTTCAACACCATCGGCAGCATCCTGGGCACATTCCTGCCCACCTTTGTGACCATTCCGGCGGTTGTAGATAGAC
>CABSAB010000415.1 GCA_902475515.1 uncultured Eubacteriales bacterium
TCCCCCGGCGGCCCCGGTGCGGGGGGACCGCCCCCCATGCCCATGGGGATGCCTACGGCCACGGAGACCCAGCACCGCATCGCTTTCACCACCTACGGCGGCTTTGGGGAAGGCCCCACAGAGGCCATCGGTACGCTGGAACTGATCAAGGAACTGTTCCAGGGGTCCGGATTTGTTGGGTTCTATGCCTGCCCCGGAAAGATCCTCTACAACGACGCGTCCGAATACATCTCCCAGGAGCTGAAGATCAACAAGTTCCGGGCCCAGGAGCTCATCGTGCGGTACAAGGCCGGGCAGATGGACTATTTCAAGGACTACACCCCGGAGCAGCTGGCGCTGTTTGAGGCGGCCAGCCGGGAGACGGCGGAAAACAGCTTCTCGGAGCCCACCATGACAAAGAACGATCCCATGGGCATTGGAAAAGACGGCTCGCGGTTCTGGAGCTATGACCTCCAGAACCGCCCCAATGACCGGGATGTGTTCATGGCAAAGGCATTTTTGCAGGATATCATTGAGGACTACTATCTCAGCGATTCCGGCAAGCCCAGAAAGCCCAGCTCCGTCTACTATTCCATCAACTAAGGGAGGTGCGCAGTATGAAAAGTCTCATTATCTATACTTCCATTACCAAAAATACCGAGCAGGTGGCCCAGGCCTTTGGGGCCGTGTTTGAGTCCTTCGGCATTGAGACCACCTATGCCAAGGTCCTGCCCAAATACAAGGGCGGCGAGATCCCCGTCTACTATCCCGAGGATTACGATTTCCTCTGCATCGGCTGCCCCATCATTGCGGCGCTTCCGTATGTAAACTTCAATTCCTGCGTGGGCGATCAGGAGGACTACAAGACCCGGAATGTGATCTTCAAGCGCAGAAAGCCCATCTCCGACCCCGGCAAGAAGCGCTACGGCATCTCCTTCACCACCTACGGCGGCACCGGAAACGGCCCCCGGGAGTGCATCGCCACGCTGGAGATCCAGAAGAACTATCTGCGCTCCTACGGCTTCACGCCGGTGGGGGAATTCGCCTGCTGCGGCAAGGAGCTGCGCCATAATTCCGTGGACAATCTGGGCGACAAGCTGAAAATGAACATCCCTGACGCCCAGGCCATGATGTCCCGCTACAAGGAAAACCCCGACGACGAGGAATTCAAGAACATGGACCCCAAGCTGGTGGCCATCATCAAAAAGCTGTCCTCCGTGTCCGATGACGAGAGCTTCGGCGCTACACTGTTCCAGGAGAACGACCCCCTGGGCATCGGCAAGCCCGGCCAGCGGTTCTGGCACTATGATATGCAAATCCGTCCCCATGCCCGGGACCTTCAGAAGGCGGCGTATTTCCTGGAGGGGCTGCTGGAGGACTATCTGCTGACGGACACCGGCATCCCCAGAACGCCGGGGCCGGTCTACCGGAATATCAACTGACGAGGTGACCATATGAGTATCTACAAAACCGTATATCCCGGCGTTTATACAACCGAGGAGCAGGCGATCCTTGCAGCCTATCAGGCGGAAAAGGATGCGCTGAATAGCCGGGGCGAGGTCAGCATTGACGACCTGATCCACGAGCGCCTGCCTAAGGGCACCCCCGGCATCGGCCGGGCCGACAGGGTGACAAAGGCCAAGCTGATGAGCAATTATCTCCAGGCGGACCCGGAAAATCCCCTGTATCAGGATGCGGACTATGCGAAAAACGGCCCCTACGGCGCTGTGATCGCCCTGCCCACCATGGTGGCCCACGACGGCGCGTTCTTTGACGCGATGCCCTATCAGCTGCGGGACACGTTGACCATCTCGGGCCTGACCCATGATTTTGATATTTTAAAGCCCGTTTATGAGGGCGACACCCTTTACTACATTACGGATGAGCAGACCTTTACGGACATCACGCCGAAAGAGGGGAGCGAGTTCCGGACCTTTGACATCACCGGCAAAGGCCGGGTCTACAACCAAAAGGGCGAGCTTGTCTGCCGGGGCCGGAGCCGGGTCAAGGAGAGCCTGCGCCTGCTGAAGGAAGGCAGCGATCCCAAGCCCATGATCGCCCAGGACTGCCCGGACTGGTGGAGCATGGCACCTGTGCACTATGTCACCGACGCCGAGTGGGATATGATCCGGGGCTACTGGCGCCGGGAGACCGTGCGGGGTGCAACGCCCCTCTATTGGGAGGATGTGAACGTGGGCGATATGCCTGTGCCCACAGTGAACGGCCCCTTCCAGCAGCTTCGGATCGGCGGTCCGCCGCCGCTTCCCGAGGGGGATAT
>CABSAB010000416.1 GCA_902475515.1 uncultured Eubacteriales bacterium
TTTCAAATCAAACATGACATACAGTTGTCCTGTCCGCTACTATGGCGGGGCGGAAGTAGACCGGCTGCAGGACATTCTCTATTACCGGGCCCTCGGGGTGGAGCTGGCCCAGATCAAGGAATGTCTGGACGATCCCTCCTTTGACCGTCTGGCCGCCCTGCGAAACCACCTGGCCGCGCTGGAGGCGGAGCGGGAGCGGCTGGAACAGCTCATCCGGTCGGTGAAAGACACCATCGGAGCGGAAGAAAGGAACGAGATCATGAGCGACGAGCAGAAATTTGAGGCGTTCAAGCGGCGCACGGTAACCCATAATGAGGAAGTCTACGGAGCGGAGATCCGGACCAAGTATGGCGACCAGGAGGTGGACGAGGCCAACGCCGCGGTGATGGGCCTGACCCAGGCGCAGTATCAGGAATGGACGGACCTGGGCCGGGAGATCCAGGAGCGGCTGGAGGCAGCCGTCCAGGCCGGGCTGTCCCCGGAAGATCAAGAGGGCAAGGAGATCACCGCCCTCCACCGCCGGTGGCTCACCATTACCGGGAAGCAGTACGACCCGGCCAGACACCGGGGGATCGCGGAGCTCTATGTGATGGACGAGCGGTTCACCGCCTACTACGACAAACGAGTGCCCGGCTGCGCCCGCTTCCTGCGGGATGCCGTGGCTCATTGGGTGAAGTGAGAATGAAGCAGGCCCTCGGCTTTTCGCCGGGGGCCTTTGGCTGTCTCATGCTTTTTTCCGCATCAGGAAAACGCCTGCCAGTTCCGCCGCCAGGCGGTGTGGAAGAGGTCGGCCGCGGTTGGCCACACCCGCTCCACCGGGCAGGGGAAATGGACGGTCACTTGGGAAGTCGGCATAAATTGTCCGTCCTTTCTAAGCGGTACTGGATTTCCCGCACCGGCATCCCGCCGATCTCATCTTCCGTATAGGCTCCGCTGGGGCGGAATCCCATGCACTCATAGAAAGCTCTGGCCCGCTGATTTCCCTCCAGTACCCACAGGAAAAGGTCACGATAGCCCATGGATTCCAACTGCTTCACTGCGGCGGAAAGCAGTGCCTTTCCCCAGCCGTTCCCCCAGTATTCGGGCAGAAGATAGAGGGAAACGATCTCACCCCAGCCTGCCAGCTCCGGCGTCCGACTGGCACAGCAGCTGGCAGTGCCTACGATTTTTTCTCCCTTCAGCAAAAGCAGTGACTCCCGGCCGGCCTGTTCCAGATAGGGGACCCATTTTCCCAACGGGATGCTGTTCAGATATTCCTGGGGGAGCAGTCCACGATACGCTTCCCGCCAGCTCTCCTCGTACACCCGGCTGACAGCGAAGAGATCGTCGCCGGGGCGTAGTTTTCGAATTTGCATGGTCATTATATCCCCGCCTCGATAAAGTGAACGTCCGAGCTGTCCCAGTATTTTTTGTAGACCCGTTCTTTCTCTCCGTCCAGATTCAGCTGATACATCCGAAATGTGACCAGGATGTTTTTCGGCTGCCACTGCTCCTCGTAGGAATATTGGTATTTCATACCCACGTTTCGCATCACACCGCCGCTTCTGGGGTTGTTTCGGTCATGCGTAGCGGTGATATAGGGCAAACCATCCTTTTTCACCTGCGCGATCACCGCCCGGCCCGCTTCCGTGACGATTCCTTTGTGCCAATATTCCTTGGAAAGCCCATAGCCGAAATCGTGATGTTCGTCCATGGCCACGTTTATGTAGCCAATTGGGGTGTTGCGCTCTTTAAGACAGATCGCATAGGCATACCCGCAGGGCTGGGCATAGATCGGCGCGTATCGTTCCTCGTAAAACTGCTTGGCTTCGTCCATGGTTTTCACTGGATACCAGGGCAGAAACCGATTGACTTCTTCATCCTGAAGAATCAGGAACAGCGCGTCCATGTCCTGCTCTGTGAATTTTCGTAAAATCAACCGCTCCGTTTCCAATGTAGGTGTATTCATCGGCCTTTTCTCCCTTGTGTGCATGGTATGTGTTTGTCACTGCAACGCGGCACTTCTCTGACAATGCCTCCCTGCTGCAAGTATAACGGTAAACATCCGGCTCGACAAGGCTTACCGGCCCAGCATCCAGATAATACCGGCAGCGGTGCGCTCTACACTCTGGACAAAGTGGTTGCCAGGGTTCAGCTGGAACACCGTGTCAATCCCTCTGCGCTGGTAATAAGCGCATATCTCCTCGGTGTTCTCCTGAACCGTGCGCAGGATCGGGCCGGGCTGTTTGCTCTGTACGCCATCTACCAGACGG
>CABSAB010000417.1 GCA_902475515.1 uncultured Eubacteriales bacterium
CTCCGGCATGCTGCCGCAGGCGGCTTCTATCGGCTTATCAGCAAGGCCGCCGGACAGGATATGTCAAACGCCTCGGATTTTAAGCTGTTGGACCGGAAGGTGGTAGATACCCTGAACCGGATGCCGGAGCGGAATGTATTTTTCCGGGCATTGTCATTCTGGGTGGGGTTTAAGAAGACTTCTGTATCCTATTGTGTGCAGGAGCGGACAGAGGGGGAGAGCCCGGTCCCTGATCCGCTACGCCATCACCAATATTGCGTCGTTTTCTACGGCCCCCATGCAGATCGTTACCTGGCTGGGGGGATTGTTCCTGCTGATCGGGACCGTGCTGGGAATACAAACCCTGGTGCACAAGCTGACCGGGCAGGCGCTGGAGGGGTTTACTACGGTGATTCTGATCCAGCTGCTGGCCTGCGGCGCCATTATGCTGAGCCTGGGTATCATTGGGTTCTATGTGGCCCGGATCTATGATGAGATCAAGGGGCGGCCCCGGTATATTATATCTGAGACCCGGGGACAGCTCCGGAATGACGATCCATAATCATGAAAAAACCACGGGACTGCTTCCAAGGAGCGGTCCCGTGGTTTACAAATAGTTGACGAACTGAACTGTTGGTGCTATAGTTTGCCTTGGCATGGTAGGAAAAACGCGGGTGTGGCTGTGGGCTTAGCTGCGCTTTTCGTAGGGTGTTTTGCAGTCGGTCAATTCCAGAATGTAGTCCGTGGAGGTATGAAAGTATTCTGCCAGGCGGATCAGCAGCTCAATGGGCAGCTGCCGTTTCCCGTTTTCATATTGGGAATAGGTATTTTGGCTGATGCGAAGATAAGAGGCTAATTCCTGCTGTGTAATGTCCCGGTCTTCACGAATGTCCTTTAAACGCATGGTATCACCCGAATCTCATTATAAATTATCTCTGATTGAGATATTGACTTATATCTCAAAATGAGATATTATGTAGAATCATGTGGAATATCCACACCGCAAAGGAGCGAGAAAATTGAGTTTGATCGTACATAACCTCTCCAAAAAATACGGAGAAAAGACAGCGCTCGAGAGTCTGAGCTTTGAAATGCCGAAGCCTGGCGTGTTTGCGCTGCTGGGCACCAACGGCGCGGGTAAGACCACGGCGATCCGTATGATGCTGAATATGCTCTCTAGGGACAGCGGTGAAGTGCTGTGGAACGGTGCGCCGCTGGATACAGCCACCTGCAATGTGGGCTATCTTGCCGAGGAGCGGGGATTATACCCCAAGTATACCCTGATGGACCAGCTGATCTACTTTGCCGGTCTTCGGGGAATTTCAAAGGATGAGGCCGGACGCCGGATCCGCTTCTGGGCAGAGCGGCTGGAGGTGGAGGAATATCTCTATCCCGCAGCCGGAACCGGGAAGGCCCGGGGCAGGGGAAAGGCCCAGAAGCCCAAGCGGGCGGACCAGCTCAGCAAGGGCAACCAGCAAAAGATCCAGTTTATGACGGCCTTGCTGCCGGACCCGGAGCTGATCATCCTGGATGAGCCCATGAGTGGATTGGACCCGGTGAACACAGATTTGTTCCGGAGTATTATCCGGGAGGAAGTGGAGAAGGGAAAATATCTCATCATGTCCAGCCATCAGATGGCTACAGTGGAAGAGTTCTGCACAGATATTGCCATTTTAAACCGCAGCAAGACCGTGCTTCAGGGCAATCTCAACCAGATCAAGAAGAGCTACGGCCGTATTAACCTGGCGCTGAAGGTGGAGCAGGATATCTCCCGGCAGATCAGCGAGGCCAGCGTGACGGTGGTCACAGAGAAAGAGTATGAATATACCCTGAAGGTCACAGGAGAGGAGCAGGCAAACCGGCTGCTGGCGAGCCTGATCCAGGCGCAGATCCCGGTGATCCGCTTTGATCTGCGGGAGCCTTCGCTCCATGAGATCTTTGTCGAGAAAGTGGGGGCGGACCATGAAGCGGGATGACGGAAGCCTCCGGGGGACCGGGAAAGTCTATGCCTTCACGCTGGGCCAGTTTCTAAAGGGCAAGGCCAATCTGATCATGCTGGCGGTGTTTTTGGTGCTGAGCCTTGCCAGTGTGCCGTTGATGACACTGTTTGGCGGCACAAAGGCCGGGGCGGAGACAACACTGGATACAGTGTATATTCAAAACGATACAGCGCTTTCGCTGGAGACCTCCGGCCTGGCTGAAACAGTGGCGGCGGAACTTCCAGCTGCTCCGGCGTGGTCTCCAAGGATACAT
>CABSAB010000418.1 GCA_902475515.1 uncultured Eubacteriales bacterium
AGCTGTGGGCCCAGGTGGCGTCCTTGCTGCGGCCCCCGGCCCCTTTGTGATGGGCGGGGAGAATTCCCTGGTTGCCAGCGGGCGCATTCTCAACGAGCGCTACGGCTCTGATTTTGTCTACAATAACGGCCGGTGGGAATACCTCCACGAACAGGTCTGCCCCGACGGCTTCATGGATTACAACAACGGCAACTGGGCCCATGACCGCTACGAGCAGGCGCTCAAGGGGAACTTTACCCAGCCCGGCTATCACAACCCGCCCCCGGTGACGGACCCCGGCCCCCTGCATGTGGACTACGATGTGGTGCAGGTGCCCCAAAAGACCGTCTATTGGCCGGAGCCCTACGAGACGTTGGATGACGAACATTCCTTCTCCCCGGGCCGGAATAATCCCAACAATTTTTAAGGAGTATGTAATATGAGCAATTGGCGAACCCCTCCGGAGCCGATCCCGGAGGAAAGAATCAAGTTTACCCATCAGGCCGACGTGGTGGTGGTGGGCCTGTCCCATGCGGGTTCTGCCGCAGTCCGGGCCGCCGCCGAAGCCGGGGCCAAGGTCATCGGCATCGAGGAAAAGTCCGAAAAGGTCTACTCTGTCTGGGGAAAAGACGTGGGGCATATCAACTCCAAGTTCCTGGAGAGCCGCGGCGTGCCCAAGGTGGACCCCATCGACTATTACAATGAGATGATGCGCCGCAGCGCCGGGCGGGCAAACCCCGGCCTGGTGATGCGCTTTTGCCAGAACGCGGGCACGGCCTTCGACTGGTACACGGATATGGTGGAGGATTTCTCCACAGTCTCCATCGCCTTCTGGCCCGGCGGCAAGAAGTTTGACGGGGAGATGGCGGGCTATAAGTTCTGGCCCGGCACGGCGGTGTTCCGCCAGCTGGGGGGCTTTGGGCCTCCTCCCGGGGCCGAGGGCAAGGATGGCCCCGGCGGTCCGGGTGGCCCCGGAGGCCCTGGTGGCCCGGGCGGGCCTATGGAGAAGCCGGGCTTCCCCGGCGGCGTCCCGGTAGCGGGTGAGCCGGGCGGTCCCGGCGGCCCCGGCGATCCCAACTTCGGCGGCGATAAAAAGGTGGATGACCTGGAGGTGGTGGCCACCCGGCCCTCCCTGCTGGGACTTTGCAAGGCCAACCAGAAGAAGGCCAAGGACCTGGGCGGCGAGATGTTCTTCGGCATGGCCGCAGTGGATATTATCAAGGAAAACGGCCGCGTCACCGGCATCATCGCCAAGGACAAGGCTGGGGACTATCACAAATTCCTGGCAAGTAAGTCCGTGATCCTGGCCGCCGGCGGCTTCGGCGGCAACAAGGAGATGCTGGAGGACCTGCTGCCCGACGTGGCGGGGATGTTCTCCGAGGGCGAGACCTTCCCCAAGGGCATGGGCCGCAGCGGCATGGGATTGAAGCTGGGCGTCTGGGCCGGCGGCCGGCTGGAGGCAGGCCCCATCGCCATCATGGGCGGCAACTTCAACACCCCCCGGGGCTTCAACTGCGTCCACGGCTTACTCTGGCTGGACCCGGACGGCAAGCGCTTTTGCAACGAGTGCTTCGGCGACCCGGTGATCACCGGATTCCAGGGAAACCAGATGAAGCACGGCACCTATTACAACATTTTTGATTCCAATGTAATGGAGGACCTCCAGTGGGCGGTCCCGGCCCATGAGGGCTTTGACTTTTCGGATGCGCACTATGTGGACAATGTCACCCGTGCCATGGAGCTGGCCAGGGCCGCGGGCAAGGGCGGCGCGATCTCCCGGGCCCCCAACGGTCCCGTGCGCATCGTCTATGGCAGCAATATGGAGGAGCTCCTGGACAACGCCGAGCTCACCGGACAGCTGCGGGAGAATGTGAAAAACAGCATCCTCCGCTATAACGAGATCTGCGAGGCCGGACGGGACGACGATTTCGGCAAGGACGCCAAGCTCCTGCGGCCCCTGACCCAGTGGCCCCTGTATATTCAGTTCAACGACTTCGACTATCTGGGCCGAATCATGTGCACCTGCGGCGGTCTGCTCACCGACGAGCGGCAGAACGTCCTGGATGACGGCTTTGAGCCCATCCCCGGGCTCTACGCCACTGGCAACTGCTGCGGGCGGCGCTATGGGCCCCAGTATTCCACCCCCACCTCGGGCCTCAGCATCGGCGTGTGCATCACTTTGGGCCGGGAGGCCGGAAAAGAAGCGGTCAAGTAACGA
>CABSAB010000419.1 GCA_902475515.1 uncultured Eubacteriales bacterium
TCAAAGTAGGCGTTCTCCGGCTCGTATCCGGCCTCCACCAGCACCTCGAAGCCGCACTGCATCAGGTCCACCACGCCGCCGCAGAGGACGGTCTGCTCACCGAACAGGTCGGTCTCGGTCTCGTCGTGCATGGTGGTCTCCATGACCCCCGCCCGGGCGCCGCCGATGCCCGCGATGTACGCCAGGGCGATCCGCAGGGCGTTTCCGGAGGCATTCTGCTCCACCGCAACCAGGCAGGGCACGCCCTTGCCGGCCACGTACTGAGAACGCACCGTGTGGCCGGGGCCTTTGGGGGCTGCCATAAACACGTCCACATCCTCGGGAGGAACGATCTGCTTGTACCGGATGTTGAAGCCGTGGGCAAAGGCAATGGCCTTCCCCGCCGTCAGGTTGGGGGCAATGCTCTCGGCGTAAATGTCCGCCGCCCGCTCGTCGTTCACCAGAATCATGATGATGTCCGCCGCCTTGGTGGCCTCCGCCACCGTCATGACCTGGAAGCCGTCGTTCCCGGCCTTGGTCCAGGACTTGCCCTTTCTCAGACCCACGATCACGTCACAGCCGGAATCCCGCAGGTTCTGGGCATGGGCGTGGCCCTGGGAGCCGTAGCCGATGATGGCGATCTTCTTGCCGGTGAGGACCGAAAGGTCACAGTCCTTCTCATAGTACATTTTTGCCATAATTATATTCCTCCTTGAGTTTGTTTTGATCATATATCGTCTGCTGTCCTCTTGCGAGGGCAACCATACCGGTGTGTGCCGTTTCCAGTATACCATAATCGTCAAGCAGCTTCAGCATGGCCTTGATCTTCTCCGCCGCGCCCACCACCGCGATCACCAGCGTGCTTGTCCCGAAGTCCACAATGCTCCCCCGGAAGACGTTGGTGATCTGGATGATATCCTCCCGGGCGTCCCGGGTCTCAGCCTTGACCTTCACCAGCACCATATCCCGTGTGATGGCGTCCTCGCCGAACAGCACATCCACTGAAATCACCGGCAGGAGCTTTGCTACCTGGGTGGCGATCTGATGTACGGAGGTCTCGTCCCCCAGCATCACCACAGAAATCCGCGTGGTGCCGGAGCCCAAAGCCGGGCCGGCGCAGATGGATTCAATGTTATACCCCTTCCGGGAGAACAGCCGCGCCACCTGGCTCAGCACACCGGGGGTGTCCTCCACCAGAATGGACAGGGTGTATGCCTTTTTTTCCGTATTCATACCGCGCCCTCCCGTCAAATCAGCATAAAGTTGGTAATGGGCTGGCCGCCGCCCACCATGGGCCGTACCATCTCATCGGTGTCGATCACGCAGTCCACCACATAGCCGTGGCCCCATTCCCGGGCCTCGCGGATGGCCTCCTCCAGCTCCTGCACGTTGGTCACCCGTTTGCCCTTCAGGCCGTAAGCCTCCGCCAGCTTCACAAAGTCCGGCGCAAAGCCCAGGTCTGTCTGGGAAAAGCGCTTCTGGTAGATCAGGTTCTGCCACTGCCGCACCATGCCCAGGGTCCGGTTGTCAAAGATGAAGGTGATCACCGGGATGTCGTAATGGCTCTCCGTGGCCAGCTCCTGGCCGTTCATGCGGAAGCAGCCGTCTCCGGTGATGTGGAGGACGGTCTTGTCGGGGTTTCCGATCTTCGCCCCCAGGGCCGCTCCCAGGCCGAAGCCCATGGTGCCGAAGCCGCCGGAGGTCAGCAGCTGTCCCGGATAATCAAAGTTGAAATGCTGGATGGTCCACATCTGATGCTGGCCCACATCCGTCGCCACAATAGAATCCCCGGGCACATTCTGCCGGATGGTCTCCAGCACCTGCTGGGGGGTGAGCTTGTCCGACTTATCCTCGTACTCCACCCGCACGGGATAGGAGAATACAAACTCCTTCCAGCGGCTGTTGTCCTTTTTCTTGACCATGGGCACCAGCAGCTCCAGCACCCGCTTCGCGTCGCCGATGATATGGTGTGCGGTCTTGACGTTCTTGTCGATCTCCGCCCGGTCGATGTCGATATGGACGATTTGCGCCTGGGCTGCAAAGCTCTCGGGGTCCAGCGCCACCCGGTCTGAGAACCGGCAGCCCACAGCGATCAAAAGGTCGCAGTTGTCGCAGGCGATGTTCGACGCCTGGGAACCGTGCATGCCGATCATACCCGTGGCCAGAGGATGCCCGCCGATCAAGACGCCGGAGCCAAACCACGGGGACATT
>CABSAB010000420.1 GCA_902475515.1 uncultured Eubacteriales bacterium
TAGACCCGGCCGCCGACCATGGCCCCCGGCGCCGAAAACAGCTCCGTCAGCACCAGCACCAGCCCAGAGAAGGCCGCCGCCAGCAAAAACAGCACCACGCATTGCCGCACCAGGCACCGTCCCGGCCCAAAGGCCAAAAGGCACAATAGCACGCCAAACACCAGCTGCCAGAACAGCCCCCCCAGAAACGAGAATTCGGGAAACAGCGACGCCCCGGCGTAAATGCCGCCCAGCGCGGCCGCCAGGAGCAAACGCACCGTGTTCCGTGGGCTTGCTGTCACTCTGCCGCAGACAGAAAGCAGCAGATAATCCAGCAGGCCGTTGAGCAGCACCACCAGGTCCAGATAAACCACCATTTCCATCACCGGAGCCATCATAGCACGTCCAGTTTGAGAATGTGGGCGAAACAAACAGCCGGATCGAAATAAATTCGATCCGGCTGTTTTCCTATTTTGGCAACGCTCACGCACCCTGGCTCGGTTCTTCTTTGGACAAAATCTTTTCTTCTACCTCAAGCTGGACCACCCGAAGCTCGTGGGTGAGCTTTTCCAGGGCGATAATTGTGTCGGACACGGCGTTGAACAGCTTGGTATATTCCTCAGGGAATTCCATTTTTTTAACATCCTTTCTGCATAAAAAAGTGTGCGGCTTCAAATGAAGCCACACACTGCAAAATGCACAGCTCCATTCGCGCGACACGAACTTATAGCAAAACCCAAGGCATACTATACAGAGCGTACATTTTTGCCAGAAAAAAAGTGTGCAGCTTCTGATGAAGCCACACACTGCAAAATGTACGACCCCATCTTTGCGCAACACAAACCATTGACATACACAAGGCATACCAATATAGAGCGTACAATTTTGCCGAAGCAAAATAGTATGCCTATGTGTATAAAATCAATATTCGGTTTGTGTTGCACCATTATCATAGCACACTTACTTGTCGGATGCAAGCGGAAATTCACGCAGGAAATCTTCTCCGGGGTGCGGGGCATTTACAGGCCCCGGCTTTTTTCGCTCCGGATCTGTACGTTTCCCGAAACCGCACCGTCGATCAGCTTCAGCAGCTGTTCCCGGTCCTCATTCAGTGTCCCCTTCAGCGGCAGGTAGTTGGATGCGTGGTCCGACGTAAAGTGCATCCCCGATACATTCAAATTGCGGATCAGCTCCGCCGTCTCCAGCAGGCTCTCCTCCGCTGAGAGGACCTGGAACTCGCCCCGCAGGGCTTGATTTCCAAGCTTCGTTCCCTCCACGGGGGTGTAGTTCATGGCGGATAGGTGCTGGGGCCGCATTTCATTCACGATTTTCGCCGTCTCCCGGGCATTTTCCATGGAGAGGGGCCTTCCACCCAGGCCGATGAGGATAATCCCCCAGAGGTCGATGCCCGCCTCCCGGAGATTGGTCCCCGCCTCCAGCATCTCCGCGCGGTTTACGCCCTTGTTGGTGGATTCCAGCAGGGGCTCCATCCCCGTCTCGATGCCCAGGTATGCCCGCCCAAGACCGGCCTCCCGGAGAAGCTTCAGCTCCTCCGGGGTCTTTTTTAATGTGCTTTTCGGCCCAGCGTAGGTGGAGATCAGACGGCACTTGGGAAAGTCCTTCTTGATCTCTTTGATGATGGTCAGCAGGTCCTCCGTGTCCATGGCGATGGCGTCGCCGTCACAGAGGAACACCTTTTCATACTGATTAAAAAACGCCGCCGTCTCCCGAATATCCCAGAGGATATCGTCAAGCTCCCGGACCCGGAACTTTTTCCCCTTGTACATCCCGCAGAAGGTGCATCCGTTGTGGCTGCACCCAATGGTGGCCTGAACGAGAAAGCTTTTCCACTCCCCCGGGGGCCGGTATACCGGGGTATCATATTCGATCATGCTTTTTCCTCCATTATCTCCCGCAGGGTGTCCGTCAGCACATCCATCTCCTCGTCTGTGCCGATGGAAATGCGCAGGAAGTTGTCAATGCGGGGCTTATTGAAATACCGCACCAGCACACCTTTTTCCCGGAGCTTTGCAAACAGCACCGAGGCATGGACCTTTGGGTGGGCCGCAAACACAAAGTTTGCCTGGGATGGCAGCACCGTAAAACCCATCTTCCTTAATTTCCCGGACGTTTTTTCCCTAGTTTTCGCAATGGCCCGGCAGGTATCATCAAGGTACTCCTTGTCCTCCACCGCCGC
>CABSAB010000421.1 GCA_902475515.1 uncultured Eubacteriales bacterium
CCCGTCCGGAGGACTGCTGCTCCGGCTCCGGCGCCGCCGACACTTCCACACCGGAGGCAAGCATCTCCGGTCCCGGCGTGCTTTCCCCGCCAAACAGCCGCAGGGACAGCACCCCCGCCGCCAGTACCGCGCAGCACAGGCACGCCGTCAGCGCGCCCCATCGGAGCCACACGGGGATCGCCCGCTTGTGCCGCTTTGCGTCCAGGATCAGGTCGTCGTCAATGCCGCCCATGGCGAGAATAATATCGTAGCCGCTCATTCCGCATACCCACCTTTCTCCAGCAAATAGGCCTTGAGCTTTTTCCGGGTGCGCATCAGCATCGCCGCCGTCTTGCTCTCGGTAAAGCCAAACTCCCGGGCGATCTGCGCCACCGGGTCCATGTACCAATACCGGCAGATGAACACCCGCCGCTCCGTGTCTCCCAGTCCCCGCAGGAACCGGTTGATCTCCGCCGTCAGCTCTGAACGCATAAGTCCTTCCTCCAGGTCCTCCCCGGAGCTGAGCGTCCGGTCCAGCTCATGGATCGCAACATCCATCTGGCCCTTGCCCCGTTTGACCGCATGCCGGCTGCGCCAGGTGTCGATGGCCAGGCTGCGGGTGATGCGCCCCAAATAGGCCGAAAGCTGCCTGGGCCTGGTGGGCGGGATGTGGTTCCAGGCCGTCAGGTAGGTGTCGCTGACGCACTCCTCGGAATCCTGAGTGTTATAGAGAATATTGTTGGCAATGCTGTAGCAGTAATGCCCATACCGGGCGTCTGTCTCGCTGATCGCCCGTTCCGACCGTCGAAAAAACAGTTCAATGATCTGACTGTCATTCATGATTCCATTCCTCCTGCTGATTTACTCGCTAAATCTATAGACGTAAAATTTGTCATTTCATTGCACAATTTCAAAAAGAAAAACCTCCGGGAACATCATCTCCCGGAGGTCCTGTCTATATAGCGGCGGCTTTACGCCTCCAGCGTCCCCTCCAGTTTCCGGAAGTACGCATACAGCGGCTCCAGCGTTTTGAACGCATCGGCGATCCGCTCCGGCAGCTTCGTGTCAAACAGCTCGTCCCCCACCGGGATCTGCACCTCAAAAAAGCAGCTTTTCAGCTGATACCAGGGCTCCAGCTTGGGGCTGCCGCCCTCCTTGGGCCGCTTGTAAAAGCCGGAGTTGTTCGTAAACCGCCCATCTGCCAGGATCGGCGTCACAATAGCCAAAAACTCCTTGGGCTTTTGCAGCATCCGCTTCCGGTGGGCCTCCATGAGCCGGGCCTTGGGGCTCCACAGCAGAAAGCCAAAGCTGCCGCCCTCCGGCTCGATCTGAAAATACATGGACGGGTGCTCACTCCAGAACACATTGTCCTCCCGCATACAGAACCACAGATGGTCCTTGTAGGGAATCCCATTCGAATACCGCACATCCCGGTAGATGCGCGAAGCCTTGGTAACGGTCCCCTCCAGAGGTGCCAGTTCCGTCACCGCATCCGCCAGGGCCAGCATGGGCCGGTACAGCGTCTTTTCGTATTCCTTTTTATGCTCCAGGAACCACTCCCGGTTGTTGTTGAACCGGATGCCCCACAGAAAATCAATGGTCTCCGGCGAAAATCCCTCAAACATAGCGCACCTTTTCCTCCAACGTCTTTCGTTTGGGACATACGGGGCGTTCCGCCGGATAGCCCAGGGCCACCACCGCCGTGACGATCTCCCCCGCCGGCACCCCCACCAACGCCGGGAGCCTGTCCTCATCATAAATGCCCATGATGCAGCTTCCGATGCCCTTTTCCCAGGCCGCCAGGCACAGGGTCTGGCAGGCGATGCCCGCGTCGAACATCTCCCACCGGTCCTCCTTTTTGGTGCTGAAGCTGCCGTCCCGTTCAAATCCGCTGCGCCCGTGCTTCGTGGTCATCACAACGATCACCGGGGCGGTGGATACGATCCTTGCGTTGTAGGGCGGCAGACATTCCATGAGCCGCTCCCGCTTTTCCAGCTCCGGGTGTTCCATCACCAGATAGCCCGCCGTCTGGGTATTTTTCCAGGAGGGTGCCATCAGCGCGGCGCCCAGGATCTCCTCCAGCACGTCCTTTTCAATGGGCCGGTTCTCATACACCCGCACACTGCGCCGGGTCCTTATGGTTTCCATGGTCTCCATCGTGCCACATCCTTTCTGTAAAAAAACGGCGGGGGCAA
>CABSAB010000422.1 GCA_902475515.1 uncultured Eubacteriales bacterium
TTGTAGGTCATGATGATCCGTGGTTATCGGTGCGGCGGCCTGCCTGTGCGGCATCTTTGCCCAGACGATCCTGTCTCTGCTCTCCAAGGCCTATTCCTTTGCGGGCGCCGGTGTGGTGCCGGTCATCGCCATTGGATTGTTGTGGCGGGAGCGGAAGGAATCCCATGAGATGGGGAGGCGCAACAGTAAAGTCACCCCCTGGGGTGCCCGGTGCGGCATCGTGGTGGGCGCGGTGGCGTCCCAGCTGCCGGTGTTCGGTGACTACGCGGTCATCGCTGGGGTCTTGCTTTCTTCTGCAATTATTGTTATAGTATCCCTGCTGACGAAAAATGTCCCCGTGGAAAAGATCTTCCGCAGCGAGGGGAACGTCAATCCGATCCAGAAGGGTGAGACAGCATAAATGGCTTCTATCATGCAGGCGGTCAACGAAAAAGAACAGAAAAGTCAACAGGACCAGGGCATCTGCCAGGAGGCGGTGCGCATCGTGGGGATGCTTTTGGGCGTGCTGGTGTATACAGCGGGCGTCAATTTGTTCCTGCGGCCCCTGCACCTCTATTCCGGCGGGATCATGGGATTCTGCCAGTTGTTCGATACCGTCCTGCGTGACTACCTGCACCTCCCGTTGGGGAATCTGGATGTTTCCGGTATCGCCTACTATCTGCTGAACCTGCCGGGAATGATCATCGCCTTTTTCCTGATGCGGCGGCGGTTCGTGGTAAAATCCATTCTGACCGTCACCGCCATAACGGTGATGCTGACGGTGATCCCCATTCCCAAGGAGCCGATCCTGGATGAGATGATCGCCAACTGCCTGGTATCCGGCCTGATGGCCGGGGCAGGCGTGGGCCTGGTCCTGCGCATGGGCTCCTGCGACGGCGGCATGGACCTGATCGGCATGATCCTGATCCAGACCAAGGGCCGCTTCTCTGTGGGCAAGGTGAATATCGCCGCCAACTGCGTGCTCTATGGCATCTGCCTGGTGCTGTTCGACGCGCCCACGGTGATCTACTCCCTGATCTACTCGGTGATCTGCTCCATGATGTGTGACCGGGTGCATACCCAGAATATCAATGTCCAGGCGCTGATCGTCACCAAGATGCAGGATATCGAGCCGCTGGAGATCGAGATCATGGGGCGGATGAACCGCGGCCTCACCTGCTGGAACGCCTACGGCGGCTATACCGGCCAGGAAAAGACCATTCTCATGGCGGTCATCAGCAAATATGAGATCGCCCAGCTGCGGACCATTGTCCACCAGTTCGATCCCGAGGCCTTTGTCATGATGGATGAGGGCGTCAGCGTAGACGGCTATTTTATCAAAAAGCTTACATAAGGATTTTTGGGCGCCCGGAACCTTTCGGTTCCGGGCGTTTGCGCATCTCCATAGCACCCTCCGCGGAAAAACCGCATAATCTGGGATAGTGCCTCCGGACCCAAAGCGTGTCGGAGGCAGGAGAAAGGAGGGGCTATCATGCGAATCATGCCCTTATGGCGGCTGCTGCCGGGGGAATATGGGGTGGTGCGGCAGGTGGACTGCGGGCCGGAGCTCCAGGCGAGATTGGAGGACCTGGGCCTGACCGTGGGACTTTCGGTGCGGTGCCTGCACCGGGCGCCCTCCGGCTCTCCCACGGCCTATGAGATCCGGGGGGCGGCCATCGCCCTTCGGCGGGCGGATGCAGGGATGATCTTGGTGGAGGTGGAAGAACCATGAGCAGCGGAGCGCGAACGGTGCTGCTGGCCGGCAATCCCAATGTGGGAAAATCCACGGTTTTCAACGCCCTCACGGGCCTCCGGCAGCACACGGGAAACTGGCCCGGGAAGACCGTGGAGACAGCCGAGGGACGGTATACATATCAAGGGCGGGAATACCGTCTGGTGGACCTGCCGGGAACATACTCCCTGGACGCCCGCTCCGGCGAGGAGCAGGTGGCAAGGGAGGCCCTGGAGGGCGGCGATTTTGACTGCGTGGCGGTGGTCTGTGACGGAACGCTTTTGCGGCGGAATTTGATCCTGGTCTATCAGATCCTGGCGCTGCATGTGCCGGTGGTGGTGTGTGTGAATCTGCTGGACGAGGCGAAGCGGCGGGGCATGGAGGTGGACTGCAAAAAACTCTCCCGGCTCCTGGGTGTGCCCGTGGTGGCGGCTGCGGCGGGAAGGCGGCAG
>CABSAB010000423.1 GCA_902475515.1 uncultured Eubacteriales bacterium
CGGTAGATGGACGAGCCCACCACATTCACAATGGCCAGGGTCTTGGCGCCCCGTTCCTTTGCCTCCCGCAGTGCCGCCAGAGTATCCGCCGTCTCACCGGACTGGCTGATGATCAGCACCAGGGTGTTTTCGTCGCACAGGGGGTCACAGTACCGGAATTCCGACGCCAGCATCGGTTCCACCGGCACCCGGCAGAGCTTCTCCATAATGTATTTGCCCACGCAGCCCACATAGTATGCACTGCCGCAGGCCACCACATAGACCCGCTTGAGGTCCTTGAGATATTCCGCGTCCAGGCTCAGGTCCTCCAGCACGATCTTCCCGTCCCGAATGCGGGGCGAGATGGTCTTTGCAATGGCAGAGGGCTGCTCGTAGATCTCTTTCAGCATAAAGTGGTCGTAGCCGTCCTTCTCCGCCGCGGAGATCTCCCACTGGATGTGCTCCACGGTCTTTTCCAGCCGGTTCCCCTGCTGGTCGAAGAACTCCGCCTGATCCGGCGTCATGACCACCATTTCGCCGTCATTGAGATATACCACTTCCCGGGTATATTTCAAAATGGCCGGCACATCCGAGGCCACAAAGTTGCAGCCGTCGCCCTTGCCGAAGATCAGCGGGCTGGCCTTTCTTATGGCAATGATGGTGTCCGGCACGTCGCCGCACATAACAACCAGCGCGTAGCTGCCCTCGATCATGCCCCAGGTCTGCCGCACGGCCTTTAGAAAATCGCCGCCGTTTTCCCGGTAGCAGTCCGCGATCAAATTGCAGGCAACCTCCGTATCCGTCTCGGAGCGGAAGGTCACGCCCTTTGCCGCCAGCATGCTTTTCAGCTCCAGATAGTTTTCGATGATGCCGTTATGTACCACTGCGATCTTTCCGTCAAAGGACAGGTGGGGGTGGGCGTTCTCGTCCGAGGGCGCTCCGTGGGTAGCCCAGCGGGTGTGTCCGATGCCGATGGTGCCGGGCATGGCAGCCCCGCCGTCGGTCACATCCACCAGGTTTTGCAGCCGTCCCTGCTTTTTGGAGATGGAAAGCCCCTGCTCCCCGCAGATGCAGATCCCTGCGGAATCATAGCCCCGATATTCCAGTTTCGCAAGTCCGTCCAGCAGGATCGGCGCAGCGGCCTGTTTTCCCGCGAATCCTACGATACCACACATATACAATACTCCTTTTCCGGCTTTCGCCGAACCGATTTCAATTTGAGTCGATAGGTTTACATAGTATTGTATGATTATACCCGTAAATGCTTTGAAAATCAAGCCATAGTGTCCAGGAATCGGTGTTTTTCCCCGTTATTTCGACGGATTGCGCACCACACCGAGGAACAATGGCGAGCCGTCGTCTGCTGTAATGAGATAAATAAAAGGCCGGTTCAGGTTCATTTCCACCACTGTGGGTTCCGAGCCCCACGCCGAAGCCACCATTCCCTCAAAGGTATAGGCCGCCGCTTCCACGCCATCTTCATTCACAGCGATATGGGTCCCCTGCCGGACCTGGTTCAGGACCAGCGGCGCATCGGAAATCCGGCTGAAATCCGCCTGCTCCCGGTCAAAGGCGCTGGAGATGCCAAGACTTTTCAGGCTGTCCTCCAGCTCATAAACGGCATTTGTTTCAAACTTGGGCACAGACCACCGGATCTCTCTGCTTGCTCTGGGCTCATTTTCAAAAATATCCCAGAGCTTTTCCTCGGTCAGCAGGCTGTCTACGGTGGTTCCCTCATCGGGCAGCACGATATACATGATGCCTTTGCTCAGTCCCAGGGATGCCTTGGTATAGCCGCCGCCCTTGACGCACAGCCCATCGTCGTCTGTCCAGTGCATAAAATCCCAGGAGACCGTCTCGCCATCCTCCGTTGTAAAATCTGCCGGCGCCGTCTCGCTCGCCTGAAACTGCTTTGCCCACTGGACCCGGTACCACAGCGTGTTCACCAGCGCCATCACCGTCTCCTCCGGGATACTGAGCTCCGCCTCCGCGGGCTGCAAAAAGCCCCCGGTCTTCTCCGCGATCCAGGCGCCCAGGGCACCCCCCGCACCGGGGTCCGAGAACTCCGTCTGATACACGTCCGCATAGTAATTTGCCGCTGTGGAGAGCACCCAGTCCTCGTTGTAACCGATCTTTGTGCCGTCCGACGCCGTCTCATCCAGCCACAGGGAATTGGCAAT